>CAYJGG010000001.1:0-78922 GCA_964369915.1 uncultured Oscillospiraceae bacterium
TTATAGGTGAACCATTTTTTTATTTATTTTTTTGATATAAAACCTTACCTGGGCAAACTTTTATTTGATTTCTCCAATAACATTTTGGACAGTATAAGCATTTCCCTGTGTATTTATCTTCTTTTGCATCATTTGCCCAATTTTGATTGACTAAGGTTGCTCTACATAAACAGACCATATCAACATCTGTTATTTCTAAAACTTTTTGTGCATCTTGTTTTGAATTAATTCCATTTACAGCAAAAACAGGAATACTAACATTCTTTTTAATCTCCCCTGCTCCATAAATAACATCTTTAAATTCAAAATTTTCTGGTTTTATTGCATCGGCTTCAAACGAAAACCCAGACGAAACATTTAAAAAATCAATTCCTATTTCTTCAAAGATTTTTGCGTGTTTTATTCCATGATCAATAGTTGGCTCAAATACTCCCATTCTTATTCCTACAATAAAATCTTTTGAAGTATTTTTTCTTATTTCCTTTAAAATATTTTTAACTATTAAAGTTTTGTCTTTTCCATATTCATCATCTCTTTTATTAACTCTTTCATTTAAAAACTGAGTTAATAAATAGTTATGAGCACCGTGCAATTCAACCCCGTTATATCCTGCTTTATAAGCTCTAATAGCTGCTAAAATATACTTTTCTTCCATTTCTTTAACTTCTTTTAAAGATAATTTTCTAGCTGCTTTATCTTTAAGTGTATATTCATAAGAAGAAACTAAATCTTCACAAGGCGACATAACTCCTGCGTGATGAATTTGAAGAACAACTGTTGAATCTTTAAATAATTCTGCTATTTTTTTATGTCCTTCAATTTGTCCATCTTCAAAAATCCCTAGCTGATCAAAAGATAGTCTTCCATTTTTATCTATTGCTGTTGCCTCAATTATAACTAATCCAAACCCACCTTTTGCGTATTCATTATAATGATTAATATTTTTTTGCGTAACATATCCTGTATCATCGCTAAAGCCAAAGCAGACCGCTGGCGGCACGCATACACGATTTTTAATTGTCGTGTTTCTTATTTTAAATTCCTCAAATAATTTTTTCATAATTTTGCCTAGGGTAATCGATATAATCCGAACCAGCCTAATATCGGTCACCTTATCCCTTTCTCTGTTTAAAAATCTAATATCAAACTCTTATTTTTATATTCCTTTTATATCTAAAACAACCTTTTTAATATCTTCATCAATAGAAATAGATTGCTTTAAAATCTCTTTAGGCACTAGAGTTTCGCCTTTATTAATTGTAATAAAATTTGCATTTTTATTATTATATGTTATTTGCCAAAACGGATATTTTATAATGCTAGGAGTATTCATACCAACGCCAAGCTCTAATAAAACTATATTTTTATCTTTATTTTCATTTAGAAAATTTGAATATCTTTCACTCGCTTTATACCAGCCATCGTCTTGCACAAAATAGCTATCTTTTCTTAAATTAGGCTCCATATCACCACCACAGACTGGGCAAGATGGAATTAACTCTTTTGAAACTTTCATATCTTTTTGTTCGTTATACATTTTAGTGATTATTTCTTTATTATCGTAATTTTTATTATGGCAAGCTTTTTTACATTGAAATAATCCATAATCGCCTTGTGTATAAAAGATTTTATTTTTTAAAAATCCATTATCTAAAAACATATGATCAACATTAGTTGTTAAAACAAAGTAGTTTTTATTTTTAACTATTTCTAAAAGAGTTTTATATGTTGTGTTTTCTTGCTCTAAATATCTATTAACAAATATGTGCCTACTCCACCAAGCGAAATACTCTTCTTTAGTTTCAAAAGGATAAAATCCACCTGAATATATATCGGTTATTCCATATTTTTCATTAAAATCAGAAAAATATTTATAAAATCTTTCACCGGAATAAGTGTGTCCAGCAGAGGAAGAAAGTCCTGCACCTGCACCGATTAAAACAGCATCTGCTCTTTGTATTTTTTCATTTATAAAATTTAATTTATCTAAGTAATCTTTCATAAATATCCTTATCAATATCTTTAAAAACATTAAACACTACTTTTTTAATATTAGTATTTTTATTTTCATTTAAATAATCGCTAACTGTTTTTACAGCAATTTTTGCAGCTAATTCATTTGGAAATCTAAATTCCCCTGTTGATATACAGCAAAATGCTATTGAATTTAGCTTATTTTTATCTGCTAATTTTAAACATTCTATATAACTTGAAGCTAGCAATTTTTTATGTTTTTCAGTTACTTCGCTGTAAATAATTGGTCCTACTGTATGTAGAATAAATTTTGAAGGAAGATTATAAGCCTTTGTTATTTTTGCTTTTCCTGTTTCTTCTTCTTGATTTTGTATTTGCATAAATTTATTGCATTCAATCCTTAACTCAATGCCTGAATAAGTGTGGATAACATTATCTATACAATTATGATTTGGATAAAAACATCCAAGCATTCCGCTATTTGCAGCATTAACAATAGCATCAACTTTTAAACTGGTTATATCCCCTTGCCAAAGAATTATTTTCTCTTTAATTTCTTTTAAATCATTAATATCAGTAATTTCTTTCTCATTTAATATTTCTTTTAGATATTCATCTTGAATTTTAATAAAATCATTTTGTATCTCGTTTGGTTTTCTTATATTTAAAAGTGCACGAAAAAGCCTAAACTGATTTTCTTCATCGCTTGGAATCTCTTGATTTTTGTATTTTTCATCTTCATTTAATAAATATTTTATTAAATATAAGAGTTTTTCTTCTTTAGTCATGTTATTCACCCTCTTTACACTTCTTTTAAGTTATATTATACTATATACACATATTAATGTAAAATATAATTTATGGGTTTAAGTCAAAGGAGATGATTAAAATAGACATAAATAAATTTAATTCGGCAAAAGAAAAGATATTGAGTAAAGTAAATTTAAGAAGTAGTATCGGTGTTTTATCTGAAAAAAGCGTACATAGTGTTTTAAAAGAGTATCTATTTTTGCCAAACTACTATCTTGAATATAAACTCGATAAAAAAATTGCCGATATATTTACAGGTAAAAAAATCATTGAAATTCAAAGCAAAAATTTTGATAAATTAAAGTCTAAATTAGATTTATTTTTAATATCATATCCTGTTTTAGTTGTTTATCCTGTAATAACTTTAAAAAACATTATAACAATAAGCGAAGAAACTGGTGAAATTTTAAGAGAAAAGAAATCTCCTAAAAAAGGTAGTATTTACGATATATTTAATGAATTTTATAAGATTAAACCCTTATTATTAAATAAAAATCTCAGTTTTCATATTATTGAAATTACTGCTAATGAATATCGATTAGATTTAATGAAAAAAAAGTTTAGAAAAACTCATAAAAAACTTGATATTATCCCTAATGAATTAATTAATGAAACTTACATTTCTTCTTTAGACGATATAAAAAAATTACTTCCTAATGATTTAATTGATAATTTCACTAGTAAAGAATTATCTAAATCTTTAAAAATAAATCTAAAAACAGCTCAAAACATGCTGAATGTTTTGTTTTATTTAGAAATTGTATCACGAACTGGTAAAATAAAAAACAGTTATACTTATACTATTAAATAATCTTTTATTACTAGTTTTTCAATATTACAAATTTATCTTTGGATATTATTTCACATAAATTAAAAGCACTCAAATGAGTGCTTTTAATTTATGAAAAAACTTTTATTCTCGATTTGCGAGTTTAAGATTTAATACTAATTCTTCATAACCATTATTATTAGGTCTTTGCAGAGTTATCGAAACTTCTGTGCCTGCTTTATAATAAGATAAGGTTTCAGCTAAGTCATCTGAGCCTGAAATTTCATATCCATCAACACCAGTGATTATATCTTTTTCTTGTATTCCTGCATCGCTAGCAGGAGTATTTTGTTCTACACCTTGAACATATGCTCCAATTGGAACATTATAGCTTTGTGCTATTTCTGCATCAACAGTTGAAGTGTATACACCAAGATAGCCTTTTTCTTCTTCTGCCACTTTATCTGGTAGTTCTATTAATTCGTTTATTAAGGCTTGAACATCGCTTATAGGAATAGCATATCCAATGCCCTCAACGTCTGTTTGAGCTGTTTTTGCTGTGTTTATTCCTATTAATTCGCCATTCATATTTAAAAGAGCACCGCCACTATTACCTGGATTTATAGCTGCGTCTGTTTGTATCATATTAACAGAGTAGTTGTTTTCTAAAACTACTGGCCTATCTAAAGCACTAACATATCCACTTGTTACTGATAATCCATAGCCTAGTGCATTTCCTATTGCGACAACTTGTTCACCTATAACTATTTCCTTTGAATCTCCCATTGGAACAACAGCTATATTATTTAAAGTTTCGCTATCTATATCTTCTTTATTAACAGATAATACTGCTATATCATTACTACTTTCTCCGCCTTTATACTCTGCTACAACTGACACACCATTAAAAAATTCAACTTGCAATTCTACGCTATTTTCGACAACGTGATAATTTGTTGCAATAAATATTTCTTCCTCTGTTTCTTGTACTATAATGCCAGAGCCTGAAGATGCAGATTCTTGATATGCATTACCAAACATAGATTGCACAACCTGAACTCCATTATTTACAATGGAAACCATTGAATTTGTTGATTTTTCTGCAACTTGTGAAACAGTTAAATCATTGCTCATATTAGTCGTTGTAATACTATTAGATTGATTATTTGCTGTATCTGCTTGAGCTATAATTTGTGTTTCTTCATTTTGTTCGTTTAAAAATTCATTAACTCCATAAAAAGAGCCACCAGCTACAACTCCAAAAACAGCAGCACTAGTTAATAATGCAATACTTCTTTTTAAAAAGCTTTTATTTTTTTTGATTCTCTTTGTATTGATTTCTGGGCTATTTAATTCAGTTTCTGTTTTTGTGTAAACAGTTTCATAGTTTTGATTTTGATTATAATTGTATTCCATAATAATTCCCTTTCTATTTATAGTAAATTATATTTTTTAGTTTTGATTGGTATGCTATTAGTTTAGTATTTTATTTTGATACAATTGTGATGTAAAATATCATTTTTGTGTAACTAATGTGAAGAAAAAAACATCACAATTACATCATTTTTTACTGATATAATTTAAATAATATACATAATAGTAAAGGATAAAATATATGATTAATAATAAGATTTGTATTTTAATAGTTGATGATGAAACACGTATGCTTAGAGGATTAAAAGATTTTCTAGTTGCCAATAAATATCATATTCTAATAGCTGAAAATGGACAAGAAGCACTTGATATATTCTATGAAAACAATAATATAATCGATTTAATCTTACTCGATGTTATGATGCCTATTTTAAATGGATACGATGTTTTAAAAGATATTAGAGCTAATAAAAATTCTGTTCCTGTAATCATGCTGACAGCTTTAGGTGAAGAATTTTCGCAGTTATCTGGATTTGAAAAAGGTGCTGATGATTATATAGTAAAACCTTATTCTTTATCAATTCTTTTAGCTAGGATTGAAGCTGTTTTAAAAAGAAGTGGAAAAACTGAAGCTGGCGATATAATTTTAGAGAATTTAAAAATAAATTCTAGTAAAAGAATGTTTTTTTTAGATGATACAGAGATAGATTTAACAAAACGTGAATTTGATTTATTATTATTTTTAATGAATAATCAAACCCGAATTTTTTCAAGAGAACAACTATTAAATTCTGTTTGGGGATATGATTTTGATGGAGATTTTAGAACTGTTGACACTCATATAAAGCAAATTAGAATAAAATTACTAGATAGCGCAAAATATATTAAAACAGTTCATGGTGTAGGCTATAAATTAGAGGTTTAAAATAAATGAAATTAACAATTAAAAATAAAATACTTTTTGGTTTTTCAGGGCTTATTTTACTAAGCCTTGTTTTTCAGATTGTGTTTTATTCATTTTTTGCAAATTCTTTATATAAAGATTATAAAGAAGATTTAATGCTAGAAGCTTTTTATGAAATAGAAAAAAACTTTGATGGAACGTATGAAAGTATAAGCGATACCACTAGCAATATAGAAAATAATGAAAACGTTAGAATTGAAATTTCTACTGCTAATAGGGTTTTGTATATAACAGAGCAAAAGTATTTTTCAAATGAGTATCAGTTTTTACCAAGTTTACTAATTACTTTTTCTGATGATGAATATTTAGAAAAACCTGCTGTTTTTGAATTCCCTGAAAATGAAGAAGAAAATAGTTTCACTTATTTAGTTGGCAAAATCAAGTATTTAGAGCAAGATATTTTTATTAGTATGCAAGTGGCAACTCAATCTATACAAAGTGCAGCTGATTTTTTTACTAATATAACAATTTGGATTTCCTTTTTTATTGCTATCATAGGCGCTATTTTATCTTTAAGGATTTCAAAAAGTATAACTAGCCCTATCGAAGAAATCGAAAAAGTTTCTTTTGATTTAGCAAATCTTAACTTTTCAAAATTTGCAAATGAAGATATTAAAATTTTAGAAATTAAAAGCCTTGCTAGCAGTATAAATATAATGTCAAAAAGATTAAATGAAAATATTATTAATCTAAATACTGCAAATCAAAAATTACAAAAAGAATCTGAATATCAAAAAAATCTTGAAAAAATGCGACGCGAATTTGTTGCAAATGTTTCGCATGAAATGAAAACTCCTCTTGCTGTTCTAAGTATGTATTCGCAAAATTTAAAAGAAGATATACCAGGAATTGATAAAACATTTTATTATGATACCATTATAGAAGAAGTTTCACGAATTGATAAAATGGTGCGAGATTTACTTGATATGTCGAATTTAGAAAATGGATTATCAAAATTAAATATTGAAGATTTTGATTTTTCAAAAAGTACTCTTTACGAAATTGAAAAACTAAAACCTATTTTAAAAGACTATAATTTAATAACTAATATTGAAGATGATATTTGTATTAAAGGCGATAAAAATTATCTTTCTCAAGCAATGAATAATTATATAACTAACGCTATAACTCATACTGAAAATGGGGGCATTATTAAAATTTCTTTAATTAAAGAAGATAATAAAGCTATATTCTCTGTTTTTAACGAGGGTAATAATATCTTAGATGAAGATTTACAAAAAATTTGGCAAAGTTTTTTTAAATCCGATAAATCAAGAACAAGAAAAGATAACACAAACGTTGGCCTTGGATTATATATAGTTAAAACTATTATTGAAAATCATTATGGTGAGTATAAAGCTATAAATAAAGAAAATGGAGTTGAATTTATTTTCTCAGTGCCTATTTAAATTTATATTAATATATGATAAAATAAATTTAAAATATATAAAGGATGGGTATTGTTATGGAAAGATGCGAATATATCGTTGAAGATATTAAAGGCGACTACGCTTATTTAAAAAGAGTTGATAAAGAAAGCGGAGATTTATTTATGATTGCAATGGCTTTACTTCCTATGGAAATTAATATTGGCACAAAACTACTATATGAAAATTTAGAATACTCTATAATATAATAAAAAGCTGAAAACTAAAATTAGTTTTCAGCTTTTTATTTTAATCAAATTCTGGAATAAATTCATCAGCTTCTAAATCTTCTGGTGTATATTTTCCGCTTTTAATTCTTTGTTTTACGCATTGTGATAATAAGTATTCTATTTGTCCGTTAATACTTCTAAAATCATCATTTGCCCATGAAGCAACTGCTTTGTATAGAGATGGAGAGAGTCTTAATGGTATTTGTTTTTTATCTTTATCTGCCATAATTAATATAAGCTTCCTGTATTAACAACTGGTTGTGATTCTTTATTAGCACACAGTACAACTAATAAATTTGAAACCATTGCTGCTTTTCTCTCTTCATCAAGATTAATTTTATCATTTTCTTCAAGTTTTGCTAAAGCCATTTCCACCATTCCAACTGCACCATCTACAATTAGCTTTTTAGCATCAATTAATGCTGCTGCTTGTTGACGTTGTAGCATTGCTGCTGCAATTTCTTGTGCGTATGCAAGATATGTTATTTTTGTTTCGATTATTTCTATTCCTGCAACCTCAACTTTTGATTGAATTTCTTCTTTAATTTTTTGTGCAACAACTTCGCTAGAGCCTCTTAATGAACCATCATCAGGTTCGCCATCTCCTGTTGTATCAACATTTTGTGCTACGTCATAAGGATATAATCTAACAACATTTCTTAAAGAAGCATCACATTGTAATGATAAAAATTCTTTATAATTATCAATATCAAAAACAGCTTTTGCTGTGTCTTTAACTTTCCAAATTACCGCAATTGATATTTCAACTGGATTTCCTAATAAATCATTTATTTTTTGCTTATTGTTGCTTAAAGTCATATTTTTTAATGATATTTTCTTTTTTAATGAATTATTGATATCAATATCAGCTTTTCCATTTAAACCACCTAAAACATTATGCTTTGTTGTAACATCTCCACTTTGGCGAAGCATTGTGTTACTTGCAGGATTTACAGGTGAACAAAAAGGATTAACAAAAAATACACCTGGCTCTTTTAATGTTCCAACATATTTGCCAAATAAAGTTAGAGCTAGCGCTTCTTGTGGATTTAAAACTTTAATTCCTAAAAGTAAAAACCAAGCTGTGAAAATATATAAAACTCCAACAAGCACAAACACAGAAGATACTGCACCAAAAACGCCATTAAGTCCTGATATAAGTGATACTAATGCTAAAATATATCCTAAAATAACTAATACTAAAACAACTAAACCATTTTTTCCTTTAATAATTTTTTCTTTCATAATAATACCTACTTTCTTTAAGTGTAATTATTTTCCTTTTATGATATCATTTTAATATCATTTTGATTAAAAGTCAATATCATTTCTTAATTTTTGTAAAACTTTACAATTATTTTTTAAATAAATATATAAAACGACTATTAATTTTAAAAATTAATAGTCGTTTTTAATTTAATTATAGATATTTATTAAACCAATCTAAGCATTCTTTTAGTCTACTTATTCTATTATGAGGTTTACCAGAACGTGACAGTTCATGGTTTTCTTTATGGAATAAAGCAATTTTTGAAGGAATCCCTCTTTGCCTTAAGTTCGTAAACATTTGTAGTGGTTCACTCATCCAGCAACGGTAATCTTCATCTGATTGAATAAATAATGTTGGAGTTACCGCATTATTCACATATTTTAATGGTGAATGATGCCACATTTTCTCCATATTATCCCATGGGCTAGCTGCCACTTGACTTAAGTTATGAAAATATCCAATATCAGTTGTTAAGCATTTTGAAATATAGTTTGAAATAGATCTTTGAGAAACCGCAGCTTTAAATCTGTTTGTATTGCCAATCATCCAGTTTGCCATAAATCCGCCATAGCTACCACCAGTAATACCAATTCTATTAGAATCTATATCTTGATATCTATTTAAAACTTCATCAGTAAACTCCATAAAGTCTTGATAATCTATTTCGCCTAATTTACCAACTAAACGAGAAAAATCTTCGCCTCTTCCTGAAGCTCCTCTTGGGTTAGTGTAAAAAACAAAGTATCCAGCATTTGCAAAAACTTGCATTTCATGATTATACAAAGATCCAAAAGCAACTTTTGGGCCTCCGTGCATTGAAAGAATACCAGGATATTTTTCTCCTTCTTTATAGCCTACTGGCTTAATTACCCAGCCTTCTAATTCGTGACCTTCTTTTGATGTGAACACAAAGTATTCAGGAGTTGAAACTGTGTATTCATTCATAACTTTTTCACTAAAATTAGTTAGTTGTTTTTCATTTCCATCTTCTAAATTTACCGCATATAATTCAGCAGGTTTATTATCTCTAAAAGCAATGCAATAAGCTGTATTATCAACTATACTAAAGCAGTTTATAGCGCCTTTAGTTTTATTAACATGGAATAAGTTTCCGTTTGTATCAAGATATGATAAATAGCTATCTCCCCATAGAGTAAATAAGCAGTATAGTTTATCTCCAACAACTTGAATGTTTTTACCACCACCATAAGACATATCACTACCAACAGATGAGCCTAAAGCTCCATCTAAGTAAACAAAGTGTGTGATATTATTATTTTCATCAATCCAGCATAATTCTGGGTTTTGTGATGAGTTATCATTTTTTGTTGAGCCTTCAAAAACTATTTTATCATTAAAATATAATGCTTGATTCACGCTAAATTTATCTTTTGCAATAACTTCTTTTTTAAATCCGCTACCGATGTTATATTCAAATAAAACGTGGTGTTTTGGCATCATATCTGTGTAAATTGGGCCCCAGAACAATAATTTTGTTTTATCTTCTGACAGATTTGCCCCCATAACATTCATAAATTTTTCTGAAATAGTTTTTATTTCATTTGTTTTTGAATTGTAAATAGCAAGAGTGTTTCTTAATTTATTATTAACCCCTTTACCATTAGACCAAAACGGAATTTCATCAAAGATATAAAAATCTTTTCCTTCTTCTGCTCTATTTTTTTCAGCTTCTTTTTCATCAGAAACTTTTTTTGGCATTGTTATTAAATAATTATCGCCTTCAATAAATTTTACAGATGTAACTTTAGCTGGAATAGTGAAAACTTCTTTTGCTTCTCCGCCTTTTAAGGACATAGAATAAAATTTTGTGCCATCTTTATTTTCTGCTGCAGTTGTGAATATAATTTCATCATCTTTTGTAAAAATAGCTGATCTTTCTGTTCCTTTTGAAGTTAGTGGATAAACTTCTTCTTGCTTTGTATCGTAGTAGTATAGTCTATTAGTGTAATTATTATATTCTTCATTTGCATTTGTTTTTGTAAATAAAACTTTTTTATTATTAGCTGATGCATTCACTTCACTAAGGAAATCATAGCTATATAAATTTTCAATTTTAATGTTTTTCATATAATTATCCTTTCCTTTCTTATTTTAAGTATTTATTCATCCAATTTAGGATTTCTTGCATTCTTTTAATTCTATTTCTTGGCTTCCCTGAACGTGATAATTCATGATTTTCGCCTTTAATTAAGCACATTCTAGCAGGAACATTATGCATTTTTAAAGCTGTAAACATTTGCAGTGCTTCAACCATCCAGCATCTATAATCTTCTTCAGCGTGGATAAATAATGTTGGAGTTACTGCTTTATTTGCATTTCTTAAAGGAGATTGCTCCCATTGTTTAGCCATATTAGTTGTGTGTGATGCTGCTGTTTGATCTGGTGCAAAGAAATATCCTATATCTGTTGTTCCTTCAAAAGAAATCCAGTTAGCAATACTTCTTTGAGCGCAAGCTGCTTTAAATCTATCAGTTTGCCCTATAATCCAGTTAGTCATAAATCCGCCATAGCTACCACCAGTAACGCCTACACGATTTACATCAATATCTTTATAAGTTTCTAATGCTTTATCGGTAAAATCCATTAAATCGTTATAATCAATAGTGCCGTATTTACCTCTAATATCAGCAAATTCATTACCTCTACCATCACTACCTCTAGGATTTGCATAAATAACAAAGTAGCCTTCGTTTGCCCACATTTGCATTTCATGATGGAATACATCAGAGAAAACAGTTTTTGGACCACCGTGAATATGTAAAATCGCTGGATAGCTATTGCCTTTAACATAATTAGCTGGTTTTAAAACAAAACCGTGGATATCAATTCCATCTCTATTATGGCAAGTTAACGCTTTTGGAGTTACAACATTATATTCTTTTGCAACAAACTCATTAAAATTAGTTAATTTTTTTGCTTTATCTTCTTTAATTTTATAAATTTCAGTTAAAGTTCCGTCTTCTTGTGCCACTGCATAGATTTTACCATCTTTAACATCAAAACAATCAACACTGCTAATTTTAGAAATTTGTGTTCTCTTTGCTGTTTTTAAATCAATACTGCAAAGATATCCAAAGTTTACATCAGTGGTTAGATAATAAAAAGTGTCACCTTCGATTAATGTGTTTTTACCACCACCGTATCTAACATCACAGTTAGTAGAATTAGAGCCAACTGGAAGAAAATCATGAGTAAAGAATAAATCTTTTTCGCCAGTTGATAGGTTTATTTTATAGATATCGCCATTTTCGTTCATGCCAAAGTTTTCGTTATTAGTGCCTACTATAATAGCTGTGTTATCTTTATATAATTCAATTTGTCTAACAGCAAAAGTGTCTTTTTCAATTAGGCATTTTGTTTCTTTTGTATGCAGATTATAAGCATATAAGCCTTGACGAAGTGGGCGAATATCCTCATATTCAGAACCCGTAAACACAACTTTATCTTCATCTGCTTTAAATCCCATAACTCCAAACATTGGTGCTGTTATCGGATTTAATTCATTTGTTTTTGCATTATATGTATACAAACGATTTCTTTTTCTATTTATAACGCCTTGAGCGTTGCCCCAAAATGGAACTTCTTCAAAAACTGTGTATCCACTGTTTTTATAATCTTTTAAAACTTCTAATCTTTCTGCTTTTGATAAGCCTTCAAGATTTGGTCTGTTATTATCATATAAAGCGTTAACTATATACATATCCTCAGAAATTTTTGTTAATTTCCCTGATAAAATCGGTAAAGTGAAAACTTCAACAGCTTCCCCGCCTTTTATATTGATTTTATAGTAAACTGTTAATTCCTCACCATTTTTTAATTTTTCTTTTGTTTTGTCGCTTCTTACTGCTGGGAAAACAATTGTTTTATTGCTAGTCCAAGTAAAAGCTCTAACACTTCCGATTGTAGTTAATTGTTTTACTTCTTTTGTTTCATTGCATAGTAAATAAATATTTCCTATGTAGTTGTTATCTTCAACATTTGCAACTGATTTAATAAAAGCTGTATATTTTCCATCTGGAGATATACAAACTTCGCTTAAAAAGTTGTAGTCAAGAAAGGTTTCAATACCAATTTTTTTCATTTTACATACTCCTTTTTAGTGGTTATATATATTTATACTTATAATTAGTATAAATAATTTAAAGTTATTAGTCAATTAAAACTACCCATTTTCACTAAAATATGACATTATCACAAATTTTAATAAAATATTAATTCAAGTTTGTGATTTCTTATAAATATTAAAAATAAAAAATCTACCTTATATAGATAGATTTTTATTAATCCAATTATTCAATTATTAAAGAAACAATTTCAGCTTTTGCAACATCTATTAATCCCATATCAGTAATTTTTAAAGCTGGGCTCACTGAAAGCGCTAAAACTCCAAAAGACATTATTGGATTATGATGATTATAGCCTAAATTTTGCATTTCTTCTCTTACTTTTTTAAGAGTTGTTCCTGTGTATTCTAAAGATTTGTCTGAAAGTATTCCTGCTATTGGAAGCTGCAGTTCTGCAGTTATTTTATTATTTTCGCTTGTTAAATATCCGCCTTGTAATTCTATAATTCGATTTGCTGCTAAAACTATATCATCAACATTTGCCCCTGAAACAACTAAATTATGATTATCATGAGCATATGTAGCTGCAATTGCGCCTTTTTTATGGCAATCACCTGTTATAAATCCAAACCCTACTCTTTTTGAGCCTGTATACCTATCAAAAACAGCAGTTAGCATACAGCCACTATTTTCCCATTTTAAAATTTTGTTTTCAACAGGCATTTCTATTATTTTTTCTTTAGTTCTAATAGTTTCACTAGTTATATCAATAACTCTTACTCTAACTGATTTTTTATTAGTGTCAACTTTAAGCGTGAAAACATCTTTATTAATTTTTTCTAAATTAACTGTTTTATAATAATCTTTATCAAAAATTTGTCCTTTATCTTCAAAATCACTAACTAATTTTCCTTCTTTATAAACAGTATTGATTTTTAAATCTTCTAATTCATCTAAAATAACAAAATCTGCAAGTTTTCCAGGTGCTATTGCTCCCCTATCAGTTAAATTCATTCTTCTAGCTGGAGTAAAGCTTGCGCAATAAATTGCATCTTCAATTTTCATTCCAAGATTAATTGCCTTGTTAACTATTAAATTTAAATGTCCTTTAGATAAAAATGTGTCGGCTACGCAGTCGTCAGTAACGAATGAAAAATGCTCATATAAATTATTTTTTATTATATAATCAATAACTTCTTTTGTAACCATTTTATCTTGAAGTTGCATAAACATTCCGTTTTCAAATCTTTGAATTGTCCCGTTCATATCGTGTTCTGTGTGATCTGAATTAATACCAAGATATAAAAATTTTGCTAAATCTAAATCAACTAATTGTGGACAGTGCCCTTCAATTGGGAAATGTTTATCTATCTTTTTTAATTCCTTTAAAAATTTTGAAATCTCAGAATTATCATCTTCTTTTATAATAGCATTGTAATTCATTATTTCGCCAACACATATAACCTTTGGATTTTTATAAATCTCCATCATATCTTCGGCTAAAATTTTAGCACCTGTTGTTTCTAAATCACTTCTTGCAGCAGGAACGCAGCTAGGAATTCCATAAAATATATCAATAGGGCTATTTTCGCTAGCCTTTATCATATCTAGTATCCCTTTAGTTCCAACAACATTTGCAATTTCATGTGGCTCTGCTACAAGCGTTGTAACGCCACATTTTGCAGCACGTACTGCAAAGGCATACGGAGTTATCATACTTGATTCAACGTGCATATGAATATCAATCAGCCCTGGGATAATATATTTATTTTTAGCATCAATAATATTATCGCTCTCTAATTCACTTATATCTTTATTTATATAATAAAATCTGCCATTTTTAATAGAAACATCATTTTCTAAAAACTTTTTTAAATAACTATTATACACTTTCGCATTTTTAATTATTAAATCAACCTTTTCTTTTTGCATTAATTTTATATTCCTTTCACAGCTTTTACTTTACTATATTTTATTATATTTTTTTAATAAATACAAGTTTGTATTTTTAATTGTTGACATATACTACTAAAAGGAATATATTTAATATATATTAAAATAAAAGGAGATTTACAAATGGTTAAATTTAAAGACATGCCTTATAAAAGAGGCAATAGCGACGAGCTTTTAAGCAAAATCACATCTTTAACAGCTGAATTAAATAACGCCACTTCAGCAAGCGAACAAATCAAAATCTACAAAGAGTTTGAAAAAGCTATGGACAGCTTTACTTCTATGGGAACTCTTTCTCATATTCGCTACACAATTAATACTAAAGATGAATTCTATTTAGCTGAAAAGAAATTCTATGATGAAATCGGCCCTGTTATTGAAGAAAAATCTCAAGAATTTATAACTGCTCTTTTAGATTCAAAATTCAGAAGTGAACTTGAAAAAGAAATGGGAGAATTAATTTTTATTAATGCTCAAATGAGTAAAGATAGTTTTTCTCCAAAAATCGTTTCACTAATGCAAGATGAAAACGCATTAAGGGCGAAATACCAGCAATTATATGCAAGTGCAATGGTTCATTTTGATGGCAAAGATATGCCTCTTCCAATGCTAGGAAAACACAAGCAAAGCCCTGATAGAGCAATTAGAAAAGCTGCTTTTGAAGCTGAGGGTGGTTTCTTTGATAAAAATCAAGAAGAACTAGACGAATTATTTGATAAATTAGTTAAAAATAGAACTCAGCAAGCTAAAATTCTAGGCTTTGATAATTATTTAGAGCTAGGATATCTAAGAAGAAGTAGAAACTGCTATACTGCAAAAGATGTTGCAAATTATAGAAGACAAGTTTTATCTGATTTAGTGCCATTAGTTAAAAAACTAAAAGATAATCAAAGAAAAAGAATTAATCTTGATGATTTTAAATATTATGATGATTATTTCAACTTTTTAGATGGAAACGCAGATCCAGTTGGAACACCAGAAGAATTATTAGCAGCCGGAAAAAAAATGTATAGCGAAATGGGTGATGCTACTAAAGATTTTATCGAATTAATGTTTGATATGGATTTATTCGATGTTATTTCAAGAGATGGCAAAGCACCAGGCGGATATTGCACAAATATCTCTGATTATAAAGCTCCATTTATCTTTTCAAACTTTAATGGAACAGCTGGCGACGTTGACGTTTTAACTCATGAAGCAGGTCATGCTTTTGCTTCATATCTTGCTGATAGAAATATTGAATACTCAGCATTAAGCCACCCTTCAATGGACGGCTGTGAAGTTCACTCTATGGCTATGGAATTTATAACAACTCCTTGGCATGAATTATTCTTTAAAGAAAATACAGCTAAGTACCAGCTTTCTCACACAGAATCTGCTTTAAGTTTTATCCCTTATGGCACAATGGTTGATTATTTCCAAGAAATAATCTATACAAACCCAGATTTAACTAAAGAAGAAAGAAACGCTAAATGGGCAGAGCTTGAAAAACAATTCCGTCCTTATATTGATTTTGAAAATCTACCGTTTTATTCTCGTGGTGCTGGCTGGCAAAGACAACTTCATATATATCTATATCCTTTTTACTATATAGATTATTGCCTAGCACAAACTGTTGCTCTTCAAATTTTTGCTCTATTTTTAAAAGATGAAAAAGCTGCTTTTAAAACTTATATGGACTTCACTATCCAAGGCGGTACAAAAACATTCACAGACTTAGTTAAATCTGTTGGATTAATATCTCCTATGGAAGATAACTGCTTAAAAGATATTTGTAAAACAATCGGTGATTGGATAGAAACTCTTAAAGTTTAAAAATTAAATATTTTATTAAAAACGCAAACTTTTTAAAAAAGTTTGCGTTTTTCTATTGACAACTGTATATGTAACAGTGTATACTGTGTATATACTAGTATAACAGTTGTAACAGTCAGGAGGTTTCGATATATAAATGAATATTATAATTTCAAATTCAAATTCAGCACCAATCTACGACCAGCTATATACCCAAATCAAAAATCTAATCATAAGCGGAAAGCTAACAGAAGGTGAAAGTTTGCCTTCTATTAGAAATCTTGCAAAAGATTTAAAGATTAGTGTTATCACAACAAAAAAAGCTTATGAAAAATTAGAAATTGATGGGTATATAAACACAGTTCATGGAAAAGGCTCTTTTGTTTCTCCGCAAAATACTGAAATCCTAAAAGAAACAAAATTAAAAGAAATTGAAAATCACATGCAAAAAATAATAGATATATCCCCTGCTGTTAATTTAAGTAAAGATGAATTAATAGAAATGTTTAGAATATTTATAAAGGAGAATTAGACTATGAATAATATAGAAATAAAAAACCTCACTAAGAGATACAAAGATTTCACTCTTGATAATATTTCTTTTGATGTGCCAAAGGGGTGCATCGTAGGACTTGTTGGAGAAAATGGTGCAGGTAAAACAACAATTATAAACTCTATTTTAAATATCATAAAATATGAGGGTGAAGTAGCCTTATTTAATAATGAAATTGATGAAAAGGATATAAAAGAATACACAGGCGCTGTTTTGGATGAGGCATTTTTCTCAGATGTTTTAACAGTAAAACAAATATCGAATTTATTAAAATACACTTACAAAAATTTTGATAAAACTTATTTTTCTTCTCTTATTGAAAAATTCAATTTGCCAACTAATAAAAAAGCTAGCGAATTTTCAAGAGGAATGAAGATGAAACTTCAAATAGCCTCTAGTATGGCTCATTCACCAAGATTATTAATCTTAGATGAAGCCACTTCTGGGCTTGATCCTTTAATGAGGAATGAAATTTTAGATTTATTAAATGAATACACTAGAAATGAAGAAAGAAGTATATTAATGTCTTCGCATATTGTTTCTGATTTAGAAAAAGTTTGCGATTATATAGCTTTTATTAGCAAAGGAAAGCTAGTTTTATTTGATGAAAAAGATGTTATCTTAGACACTTATGGAATATTAAAAATATCTAACGAAGATTTAGAAAATATAGACGAAACTGCTATTATTAAAAAGAATAAAACTTCTTATGGCTATGAAGCATTAGTATTAAAAGATAGTATTCCTAATATATACAAAACCGAACATACAACGCTTGAAGATATTATTATATTTTTAGGCGATAAATAGAAAGGAGATTTTATTATGAAAGCTTTATTTCTTAAAGATTTTTATACAGCAATGGCAAAAGTTAAATTTTTTTTAATAATAATATTAGCCTTTAGCTTTATGGGTGGAATAAGTTTTGAAGGTATTTCGGCTAGTGGGTTTGCTTTATATTTCAGCCTTTTAATTCCGCAAACTCTTATTGCTTATGATGAGCAATCCAATTTTTCAAAATACTCAAAAATACTTCCATTTTCAGATTTTGAAATAGTTTTTTCTAAATATTTATTAGGATATTTGCTTTTAATATTAATTAGCACTATATCAACAATTTCAATAACTTTATTTAATCTTAATAATTTTGATATGATTATAAACCAAGTGTCACCATTAATTATCTTAAGTTTAATATCATTATGCTTTTTTGCTATCTATCTTCCAGGACTTATAATTTTTGGCACTCAAAAAGGCAGATTTATAACATTGATTTTAATATTCTGCTTTTTCTTTTTAGCAACTCAGTTTAACACTATTTCTCCTGATTTATTATTAAAATTATACACTAATATTCCGCTTTTAATTATTACAGCAATAATTTTTAATATAGTTTCAGTGTTTATCGCAGTTACATTTTATAAAAAGAAAAAATACCTACCAAGCTAAAAACCTAATATAAAAGGAGAAAACAACTAAATATGAGAGCATTATTATTAAAAGACTGCTATTACATTTTTAATGAAGATAAGCTATTTTTATTTATCGTTTTGGCTTTAAGTATATTATCTGGTCTTCAAACAGGTGCAACTTTTATGCATGGATTTGCTTTAATTTTTTCACTAGGCTCTATTAGGCTTACATTTTCAGCTGATACGAAATCAAATTTTTTCAAACATTCTAAAATATTGACGTATAGTGATTTTAAAATAGTTTTATCGAAATATTTTCTTGGATATTTAAGCTTACTAATTCCCACTATAATTTCAATTTTATCAGGATATACATTAACTAATCCTTTAAATGCACCTGTTGGATATTATATACACAGCCTTAGCACCACTGCATGTATTTTTGCAATATTTATGTCTATTCAGTTGCCTGCCATTTTTAAATTCGGTGTTGAAAAAGGAAGATTGATGAATTTCCTTTTTGAAATAATTCTATTAATTTTAATTACTTTTTTATCTGATACTTTCAATGATTTATTCAATACTCTATATAATAATTTTGTTATTATGCTATCATTTACTATAATTATAAGTATAATTTCGTTTATTATTAGCCTTAAATTTTATAAACAAAAGGTATATAATTGATTTATATATCTATAATTTCTATTTTATCCAAAACAAGAAAGGGCAAAACTTTATGAAAAAACTTATATCATTAATTTTAATTTTATCATTATCAATTTCCTTCTCTGCATGCACTAACTCTAATAATGAAGAAGCTAATGCAGATAACCTAAAATCCACAGCTACTGCATATCTATATGGAGAAACTCACGGAGAACTTGCTATTTTAGAAAAAGAATTTGAGCTTTGGAATAATTATTATCAAAATGACGGAATGCGTCATCTATTTATCGAGTTTCCTTTTTACGGTGCAGAATACTTAAATTTATGGATGCAAGCAGAAGATAATTCTATCTTAGATGAAATTTTCAATGATGTTAAGGGAACTGCAATGGATACCCCTGAAACTAAAGAATTTTTTATTAAAATAAAGGAAAATTGCCCCGAAACAATTTTCCACGGAATAGACGTTGGTCACCAATATCAAACTACAGGTGAGCGATATCTAAATTATTTAAATGAAAATAATTTAGAAGATAGCCAAGCTTTTATTTTAACACAAGAAGCGATAGAACAAGGAAAAGAGTTTTATTCTGATAAGGATTATGAATATCGTGAAAATATGCTTGTAGAAAATTTCAAGCGTGAATTTAATAGTCTTAAAAATGAAGATATAATGGGTATATTTGGCGCAGCACACACGGATTTAGATTCGTATATTTCGAACGACACTCTTAATATGACCAGCCAATTAATCGAATACTATGGCGAAAATATAAAAGCTGAAAGCCTTACCCATCTCGCTCTTATAAATGAGCCTGTAAGAATTGATACATTAACTATTAATAATAAAGATTATGAGGCAGAATATTACGGCAAACAAGATTTATCCAGCCTTTTCCCAGAATATTCTCACAGGGAATACTGGAAATTAGTTAATGCCTTTGAAGATTTTAAGGATAATGAAATAACTGGAAATGTGCTCCCTTTTGATAATTATATAATGAGTTTAGAGCTTAATAATATCTACGTTGTAGATTACACGAAAAAAGATGGCAGTGTTATTCGAGAAATTCATACATACGCTGGATATGAATGGCAAGGAAAACTTGCAACACAACAAATAATTGAATAAACTAAAAATCGCTGATAAAATTGTATCAGCGATTTTTTATATTAAATTCACCTATATATAATATATTACATTGTATAAAAACCAAAAATATTCGATAAAAAAATATTTAAAAAAATGTCGAAAAAACTCTTTACAAATTTAAAATCTATGCTATAATAATAACAGTAATGATTATCATTATTGATTTAAAGATTGAAACGGAGGTGTCAATATGGAAGTTGTAAGAAAAAACAGTAAGAAAAGAGAAGCTATTTTAAATGTTATTAAAAGCACAGACTCTCACCCTACTGCTGAATGGATTTATCAAAAATTAAAGCCAGAAATTAAAGATTTAAGTCTTGGCACTGTGTATCGCAATTTAGCTTTATTTGTAGCAAATGGCGATATAATAAAAGTTGCAACGGTTGACAATCAAGAAAGATACGATGCTAAAACAAACGAGCATTCGCATTTTATTTGCACAAGTTGTTCTTGTGTTATCGATATTGAAAACCCAAAAAACAGTAATGAATTAATTACCAATATAAGCAAGGACTATAATTTTAATATATCTTCATATAATTTAAGTTTTTATGGAGAGTGTGCGAAATGTAGTTCACATAAATTAAAAAATTAAAAAAATAAAAAATCATTTGGAGGATTTAAAAATGAGTAAAAAATTTGTATGTACAGTTTGTGGATATGTTCACGAAGGAAGCGAAGCACCAGCAGTATGTCCAACTTGTAAAGTAGGACCTGAAAAATTCATGGAAAAAGCAGAAGGCGAAAAAGTTTGGGCTGCTGAACACGTTATCGGTGTTGCACAAGGCGCTAGAGAAGATATAATCGCTGATTTAAGAGCTAATTTTGAAGGCGAATGCACAGAAGTTGGTATGTATCTTGCGATGTCAAGAGTAGCACATAGAGAAGGCTATCCAGAAATCGGTTTATACTGGGAAAAAGCAGCTTTAGAAGAAGCTGAACACGCAGCAAAATTTGCTGAATTACTAGGCGAAGTTGTAACAAATTCAACTAAGAAAAACCTAGAACTTAGAATCGAAGCTGAACACGGCGCAACTGAAGGTAAATTCGATTTAGCTAAAAGAGCTAAAGAATTAAACCTTGATGCTATTCATGATACAGTTCATGAAATGGCAAGAGATGAAGCAAGACACGGTAAAGCTTTTGAAGGTTTATTAGAAAGATATTTTTCTGGTAAATAATTAAACTAATTCAGCCATCCATACATACACTAATAAATTTAGATGAAATATAGATGGCTCTCTTCTAAAATATATCGTAAAAAAATCTAACTTGATATTAAATCAAGTTAGATTTTTTTTAATCTTCTTTTTTATGTAATTCTAAAACAAAAGTATTATCATCTTTTATATCAACTTTTGCAGAAGTGATAATTTGGCTAATTAATCCTAATTGCACTTCATAATCTAAGTCGCTTTCTCCTAAAAGCTCCCAATATAATTCAATTCCAGCGTTTCTAGCTTCTGGATTTAAAATTTCTTCAACTTTTTCAACTTCTTTTCTAAATTCTTCTTTAAAATCGCTAGTTAAAGTTATTTGAAAATCATGATCTTTATGATTATGTTTAATATTTATAGTGATATCGTTTGCACCAATACTAAAACAAAAAGTTTCCAGTTCGTCTGTAATTCTTGAAATTTTCTTTTTTGTGTGTTTCATAATTTGTAATCCTTTTTAGTTTGAGCTTCTATGTGCCTCGATAATAGGCACTATAACTATACAAATTAGCCCAGCTGCAAACCCGTTATTATATAAATTTAGCCAGCCGTGCAAAACTCCAACTTCTCGCACTACTGCTGCATGTATTATACCAGTTATTAAGCCCCATGTAAAGCCAAATTGTCCAGCAATTGGAGAAAGTCCTGTTGCAAATAGTGCTGCTAAAACCATAGACGGATCACTTAAATTCCATTTCATTACAAATGAAGCTAAAACAACACCTAAAACTAAAGGTATAACATTCTTAATATGTTTACCAAAAGCGCCAAATCCAACAACAGTTAAAATTCCGCCAAGTGAAGGGCCATTTAAGTGTGAACCTATTATTAAAACATACCCCATAGACATAAATCCAAGCAATCCCATATTTATTAAAGTTCTTGGAAGCCCTTCTAAAACTATGTAATCGGCAACTGCCCTACCTGAGTGTTTTGTAAAATGTTTCATGCCTTTAAATGAATAGCTATTTAAGTAAAAACCATACAAAAACATAAAGCCAAATATTAAACTAAAAAATATAATTAACTCTGTTTGATAACTAGTTGACCATAAGTTATTTGATGAAAACTCATAGCCGAATGATTTAAATAATGATACAGCTATCATTCCAATAAGCCCTGCTGCCATACCAACATTATATAAATTATATCCTTGATGAGCCCTAACTGTGTGAGCCGATACAGGCGGTATAACATATCCTATTAATACTCCAATTAAAATCATTAATGGGATTTTAATAATAGGATCTATATTAAATAAATACCCAACTTCCCCTACTATCGGGGCTAGAGTTGTTCCAAAAACAACAGCATATGCGTATGAAGCAAATTCTTCATCGTTAATTTTTGTATAAAGAAACCCACCAAACATTATAGGAAGTATATTAAATACATTTTTTCCAAAAAGAGCGAATCCACCCATTAATAAAACGCTAGCTGTTGTAACGCCAAAGAAAGGTATTTTAGAAAAATAGAATAAAATTATTGTAATTAGCATAACTATTCCAGCATTTAAAAAAGCTCCACCTATCCCTGCAACTTCGATATAGTCTGTGATTAAAGCATCTCTTGAAAAAATAATTTTGATTAGTCCATCAAAAGAATTAGAAATTCCATCGATTAAAAAGGCAAATAAGCAAAAACTAATCGCTAACATTGTTAGCAAAAAGTCTATATGAGATGATGTGTTCTCGGCTGAATACTTTACTTTCGGTTTTAATCTTGTTAACATTGAAACTCCTTTGTAATAGATATTTTTTTATCTTTATAATAGTATATCATAATCAAAAACCTATATCAAGACATTGAGCTATTCAAAATAGCTATAAAGGGTATGCAAATTTTATATTTTACTAAAAAAAGTTAATTTTCATCTATTTTTACAAATTTTTATCTTTTTTCAATTATATACCTTGACAGGCGAGGTATATTGTTGTATTATATACTTAAGAAAGATAATGGAGGTGGTTATATGCTATTAATTTCAGATGTAATTCGCGGTTACACTGATTCAATAATTCTTTCACAGCTTTATAAAGCGGATAGTTATGGATACGAAATAAATCGAATTATCCAAAAAGCTACTAATAATGAATTTGAACTAAAAGAGGCAACTTTATATACAGCTTTTCGCAGATTAGAAAGCTCTGGATGCATAATTTCTTATTGGGGTGATGAAACTACTGGTGCTAGAAGAAGATACTACACTATAACCGATGAAGGAAAAAGACTATATAAAGAAAACCTTGAAGACTGGAACCGAGCAAAAATTATGATTGATAACTTATTAAAATAAAGGAAAGGTAGGGTGTTTAAGCCTATGAATAAAAAGATAAAAAATTATATTGATGTGCTTTTTCAAGATATTCCAAAATCTAAAAAAGCATTAGAATTAAAAGAAGAAATGCTTTCTAATATGAATGAAAGATTTAATGATTACACTATGGAAGGAAAAAGCGAAAATCAAGCGTATAGCTTAGTTATATCAAATCTTGGAGATATTGATGAAATGCTAAAAGAAGTTATGCCAACCGAAGAATTTTCAAAAAAAGCAGACTTTTATAGAACTCGCAATGCAAAATGGAAGGCTATTGCTATTATGCTGTATATCCTATCCCCTGCTGTTTTAATAGGCAGTGACGTTTTATTTTCAAGTGGTGAAATGGGATTATTAGTGATGTTTTTGTTAATTGCTATCGCAACAGGGATTATGGTTTTTATTTCTTCTTCTACTCCTAGTGAATTTAAACTAAACGATGATAAAGATGACTCAAATGAATATTCAATGATAAAAAATGTAGAAGACAGAAATGCTTTAAAATTATTTATGTCAATTTATTGGTCTGTTATTACTGTTACTTACTTTTTAGTTAGTTTTTCAACTATGAATTGGCATATCACTTGGCTAATCTGGGTTGTTGGGGGAATCATTGAAAGTATAATTAAATCTTCTTATGCTCTAATTAAAAACAAAAAGGAGGATTAATTATGAATGAACGAAAATATCTAATAACAAAATTAGTTTTATCAATTATAGCTCTTATAGTTGTTTTGAGTTTAATTGCTATATTTTTCTTTTCTAAAAATTCAAGGATAAATATTCCATTTATTAATGGCTTTATCTATTCTTCTAGTTTTAACGGTGAAGAAATTAATGTAAATGAAGATTACTCAGTTAGCGATATTAATGAAATTTCAACTTCAACTGCTGGAATTGATTTAGAAATTAAAGAGCACGATAAAGATACTGTGATTTTTAATTTTTCTTCAAGTAATGCCACAATTCAATATAAACAAAGTGATAACACTTTATACATAGAAGAAATCGTTCCAAGATTTTTTAATTCTATATCTAGTGATGGAACATTAACAATTTATGTGCCAGAAAATTCTAGCTATGATTATGAACTAAACAATGTTTCTGGCGATGTTATTATCGAGGCTCGCTATATTAATGATATTGAAATAGACTCAGTAAGTGGAGATTTGAAAATGTATTCTACCGCAAACAGCCTTGATGTTAATAATGTTTCAGGCTTAGTCTATTCATACTCCCCTATTAATGATGTTGATATAAACACTGTTAGTGGAGATATTTATATAACAGCCGATAAAAACACTACTGACATAGAAGCTGACAGTGTTTCAGGTTCTTTAACTGTAAATAAAATCGAAAATCTTAATTTTTCAATTGAATTTGAAAGTCTTTCTGGCGATATACATTATACTGAAGATAATATAAGCATCATTTCATATGCTTCTGGTGATATAAATTTCAATTCTGTTAGCGGAGACTTAATATTTGATGTTTTTGAATAAACAATTATTACTTAGTTTTCGTTATTACAAATTAATATTAAAATTTCAACATAAAAAAATGGCTTTTTAAAAAAGCCATTTTTATTTTTATTAGCAATTATAGAATGCTTCAAAAGCCTTATAAGTTGCGTAGATATCTAACTTTGAAGATAGTTCAAATGGTGCGTGCATTGATAGAATTGGCACACCAACATCGACAGTTTCAATGTTTTTATCAGCTACAAACTGTGCAACAGTACCGCCGCCGCCTTGATCAACTTTTCCAAGAAGGCCTATTTGCCAGTTAACACCTTTTTCATCAAATAAACTTGTAACTTTTGCAACTAATTCTGCACCTGCATCATTTGTGCCACCTTTACCGCCTGAACCAGTGTATTTTGTTACAACTACACCTTTATTCATATAGCAAGCATTTAATGGATCATGCACGTCTGGGAATGTTGGATCATATGCTGCATTTACGTCTGCTGATAAACAAGCTGAACGAGAAAGTACAGTTAACACATTAACATTTTGCATCTGAGCTAAGTATGTAATAAAGTGTTCTAAGAAATCACTTCTTAAACCAGTAACTCCTGCAGAGCCTGTTTCTTCTTTATCAGCAAAAATTGTTATTGTTGTATTTTCTTGATTTTTCACTTCAAATTCAGCCATTAAAGATGTGTATGCACAAACTCTATCGTCTTGACCGTATCCACCAACTAAACTTTTATCAAGACCTACATCTCTTGATTTTCCAGCTGGCACCATTTGAAGTTCTGCTGAAATAAAATCTCTTTCAGTAATGCCATATTTATTATATAAAAGTTCTAAAGCAGCAAGCTTTACTGCATCTTTAATTTCTTCATCTGGGTATGGAATTGAAGCTATTAAAACGTTCATTTCTTCACCTTTTAAAACATCACGCATTTTTCTTTCTGCTTGATCTTTTGCAAGATGTGGAAGTAAATCTGTGATAACAAAAACTGGATCTGTTTCATCTTCACCAATACTAATTTTAATAGTTTCGCCTTTTTTATTTATTACAACACCGTGTAAAGCTAAAGGAGTTGCAGCCCATTGATATCTTTTAACTCCACCATAGTAATGAGTTTTAAATAGGGCTAATTCATTTTTTTCATATAGTGGCATTGGTTTTAAATCAAGTCGTGGTGCATCTATATGACTTGCTATAATATGAACACCATTATCAACTGTTTTTGTTCCGATAGTTGATAATAAAATACTTCTACCACGATTATTCATATAAACTTTATCGCCACTTTTATATTTTGCAGTTGGTGAAAACTCTATATATCCGTTTTCTTTTGCTCTTTTTTCAATTTCATCAACAGCTAATCTCTCAGTTTTGCTTATATCTAAAAATGTTTTATAGCCTTCAGAAAATTCTTGACTTTTTTCAATTAAAGATACGTCGATTTTTGCCATATGCTCAACTGAATAGGTTAATTTGTTTTGTAATTCGTTTGCTTTTGAGATTGTTTTTTCCATTTTTTCGCCCTTTCCTTTTTCCTATTATTCATTTTTCATTGTATATAATTCTAAATATGCATTATAAGCTTTATCAATCTTATAAACATAATTACTCATTTGTTCATACGGAAATTCTAAAAGAATATCCGATTCTTGCTTTTCTAATAATGCATCAACTGTTCCCCATCCGCTATGATAAGCTGCTGCTGCAGTTGATATATCATTATTATATCTTTCCATATTTCTTGATATAAAATATGCTCCAAATCGAATTGAAGTTTCTGGATTAAATAAATCTTCAAAAACTAATTCTTCATATGGTGCATGTTTTAATTTTATCCATGCGAAAGTTTCGTTTGTTATTTGAGTGAGCCCTATTGCATTTGCAGAAGAAACAGCATTAGGATCAAATCCACTTTCTGTTTTTATGTATGCATATAATAAATATTTATCTATACTAAATTCATCTGCATATTTTTCAACAAGCTCTGTGTATTCTAAAGGGTAAGTTAAATATTTTAATTCTTCATTATATTTTTTAATTGAGTTATAAGTTATAACTCCAACAAAAAACACTATTATTAATAATAAATACCCTCTTAATTTTTTATACTTTTTAATATTATATATCTCCTATTACATTTTGGCAATAATTTTTTCTAAAACAGCTTGACTATCTTTGATTAAATCGTCAACGCTTGTATTATTTTTTATTATATAATCGGCTTTTTTCAGCATAATTTCATAGCTAGTTTGATTTTTTATTCTATTTTCTGCCTTTTTAAAATCAATATTATCTCTTTTAGTAATTCTTTCTAATTGAATTTTATAATCAGAAAAAACTACTATAAATTCATCGCAGTATTTTTCAAAATCATGGCCAATGATAACAGCCCCATCTACAAATACTATATTATTATTACAGCTTTGATATTCCCGAATTAAATCTAAAAGATTTTTAATAATAAAAGGATGAGTTATTTTTGTTAATTTATCAAGGCTTTCTTTATTTTCAAAAGCTCTTTTTGCAAGCACAGATTTTTCTAAAGAATTATTTTTAATAATATCTTTCCCAAACTCTTTTGCTAATTCTTTTAAACATTCAGGATTCTTGTGAACTGATTTTGCAACTTCATCACAGTCAATAACTTTATATCCTTTTTCATTATAATAATTTGAAACTGTTGATTTGCCGCTTCCACTTTGCCCTGTTATTGCTATAACTCTATTTTTCATATATTAATCACCCTAAATGCAGCTGCTCTTAATAATCTATTATAAACAGCAAGACCTACACCTTCAAGATTTGGCATCATTGCAAAAACTTTTTCTGCCTTTATTTCATCTAATTTTCTTAAAGAAGAAAATAAATTTAAAGCTTGCTCATTTGAATTAAATTCACTGCCATAGCTAACAGCCTTAACTTTACATTCTTTTAAGTATTCATCAAAGCAAAGAATTGTTGCATTTTCTTTTATAGCTAGATTATGCACATCTTTAAAACTTGCATTAACTATTGTTATATCAGCTTTTGGAGCATAATGTTTATGCTTTAATCCTGGAGATAAAACAGCTATATTTTCGCTTATTTCTTCGTATATTCCATCTGAAAGTTTAACTTCTTTTTCTAAAACTTCTTCTATCTGCTTTTTGGTAACAAATCCTGGACGATAAATAACTATATCATCAACTAAAGATATAACAGTTGATTCAACTCCTATTTTGCTACTTCCACCGTCTAAAATAAGAGGTAATCTGCCATTTAAGTCTTTGTAAACATAATCGGCAGTAGTAGGACTTGGCCTACCACTTCTATTTGCAGAAGGTCCAGCTAAAGGAAGATTTGATTTTTTAATAATTTCTAGTGTTACAGGGTTGCTTGGCATTCTAACTCCAACAGTGTTAAGTCCTGCTGAAACTGCATTTGGTACTTCATCTTTTTTTTCTAAAATTATAGTTAACGCCCCTGGCCAAAATGCTTCCATTAACTTTTTAGCATCACTGCTTATATTTTTAGCTACTCTATTTAGCATATCATAATCTGAAATATGCACAATTAAAGGATTATCCATTGGTCTATCTTTAACTTTAAAAATACCTTCGCTTGCCTTTTGGCTTAAAGCATTAGCAAATAAACCATACACTGTTTCTGTAGGAAGTGAAACAACCTGTGAATCTAAAAGCAATTCACAGGCTAGTTTTATATTATTTTCACTAGGTTTTAAAACGAGAGTTTGCACGATTATGAATATTCCTTTCTAAAAATATGAAAAATCATTTTCACATCGATAAGTATTATCTTCAAGGTTTGCATTTTTATCACACACACTTTAAAAAGGCAGAATTTCGCTAATTGTCTATTGCAAAAAACGCAAAACTCTTATTAAAAAAATTCATTTTCAAAATTTAGCCTTCTGAGCTAAGTCTTAATTTTTCAGCTTGGTCTGCTGTGATTAAACTATTTATAACCTCTTCTAAATCACCATTTAAAACTTGTTCAAGGCGATATATAGTAAGTCCTATTCTATGATCGGTTAGCCTTCCTTGTGGATAGTTGTAAGTTCTAATTCTCTCACTTCTATCGCCAGTGCCAACCTGACTTTTTCTATTTTCTGAATATTCTGCATCTTTTTTAGCTTTTTCTTCTTCATATAATCTTGAACGAAGAACTTTTAAAGCCTTATCTTTATTTTTATGCTGGCTTCTTTCGTCCTGACATTCAACAACTGTGCCTGTTGGAATATGAGTAATACGAATAGCAGATGAAGTTTTATTAACGTGCTGTCCGCCGGCTCCTGAGGCTCTAAATGTATCGATTTTTAAATCAGCATTATTAATTTCTATTTCTACATCGTCAACTTCTAATAAAACAGCCACTGTAACAGTTGAAGTGTGAATTCTGCCTTGAGTTTCAGTATCTGGAACTCTTTGAACTCTATGAACACCACTCTCGAATTTAAATTTTGAATAAGCGCCATCCCCTTCTATCGAAAAGCTAACCTCTTTAAATCCGCCAAGCTCTGTTTCATTAACTGATAAAATCTCAGTTTTCCAGCCTTTAGAATCTGCATACATATTATACATACGATATAAATTATAAGCAAATAATGCCGCTTCTTCTCCTCCTGCACCACCACGAATCTCAATAATAACACTTCTATCATCATCTTCATCTTTTGGAAGTAGTAAAATTTGAAGTTCATCTGTTGTTTTTTCGATTAATTCTTTGCTTTCATCGTATTGCAGTTGCACCATTTCTTTAAATTCAGCCTCTAGTCCGCCTTCGTCTAGCATCATTTTAGCTTCATCAAAATTTTCTTTTGCAGTTGTATATTCATCAAATTTCTCTATTAAAGGAGTTAAATTTTTATACTCCTTCATAAGATTTTTATATCTTGTATTATCATTAATTACAGTAGGATCCATTAATAATTGATTAATTTCTTCATACCTATTTTTAACTTCAACGAGTTTGTCTAACATTTAATTTTCTCCACTTGATTCAATTATTTTTTTAATATTTTTTTCAATTTTTGCTCTTGGCAGCATAACTTCTCTATCGCATTTCATGCATTTAATTTTAAAATCCATACCAACTCTTAATATTTTAAAACTGTTATTGCCACAAGGATGAGGCTTTTTTACCTCTACAATATCACCAACATTAATTTGCATATAATATCATACTCCCTATTTCCAGATTTCTAACGATAAAAAAATTTAATTTCCCTTGATTTTAAGCCTTTTTTTGACTTATCTCATAATATTATAACCGATAATACTTAATTTGGCAAATATTCTTTTCACTTTTTGCATATATTTTTAAAAAGACACAGAAAGACACAGGAAAGGAATGAGTATTTTATGGAGTATGTAGCGGAAATGAATTTTCCAATCACTCAAAATATTACAATCGATTTTTTAAAAACAGCAATGGAAAATAGCACAATTTTATCTGGTAAGGCTTTAGTATACGAAAAAGGAGTTGGCTTAAGATTAAGCCTTGGAGGATTTGAAGCAATAATTCCAACAAATGAAATTATTTTAAATTTTGGCACTGATGAAATAAAAGAAGCTGCCATTGTTACAAGAGTTAATAAAAACGTTTGTTTTATTGTTGATAGAATATCCCAAAATAAGGAAAACGAAATTGTTATATATCTATCAAGAAAAAAAGCTCAAGAAATTGCTTTTGCTGGATACATTCGTCATATTAAATGTGGGGATATTATTTCTTGCGTCATAACTCATATAGATAATTTTGGAGTTTTTTGCGATATAGGAACGGGTATTAATGCCCTGCTGCCTATTGATTTTATTTCTGTTTCAAGGATTCAATCACCATACGATAGATTTTCTATCGGACAAAAAATCTATAGCGTTGTAAAAAGTATTGATGAAAATAACAGAATAGTTTTAACTCATAAGGAATTACTCGGCACTTGGGAAGAAAATGCAGATATGTTTTTAGCTCAAACAAAAACTTTAGGGATAGTTCGTAGTATTGAAGATTATGGAATATTTATAGAGCTTGCTCCTAATTTAGCTGGCCTTGCTGAAATTTGTGAGGGTGTTGAAGTTGGTGATGTTGTTAATGTGTATATTAAAAGCATATTAAAGGATAAAATGAAAATCAAACTTGTTATTATCAGTAAACTTAATAACTCTGATTTTGATATTAAAATAAATTATTTTAAAACTAAAGGACATATTAATTATTGGAAATATTCTTCTAATAATTCAAATAAACTAATAGAAACATTTTTTACTTAAAATATAATTAGATTTTAAAATTTTAAGTTTTTGTTTTAAAAAATATAAATTTTGCAAATTAAAATAGAGCGAAAATTCGCTCTATTTTTTTATGATTTATGTCTTAATATAAATGCTTCTACTTCACCATTCCATAATATTTGTTTGCAAAAATGCATATCATCTTCGTAAACTCCATTGGCTTCAATGGCTCTTTTAATTGGTGAATCTTCAGCAGAAGATTTAGCATTAGTTATGTTAATTGGAGTAAATCTTTTTCCTTTAAATGATTTAGATGCGCTATTTTCAAATAATGGATTAATAAACTCTTCACTTATAACATATGTTGGCTCTTTTAATTCATTTAAAACAATTTTTAAATTTTGATTAGCTTTTAATGAGTTTTCAATTAAAAACTGATGAACTACAGCGCTTGAAATTTGCTGAGAAATATCAACAAGCGTTCCTAGAACCTTTTCGCTAATTGGCTTTTCTTTTTTCTCAAAAAGAATATATCCAAGTAGCATTTTTTTATTTCTAAGTGCAAAAACTAATATATCGCTATCATCACATTGTTCAACATTGAATTCGTGATTATGCTCGCCTCTTTTTGAAACTAATAAATGTTGTCCATAAATTTTATCAGCTTGAAACTTTGAATAAATTTCTGTAACTTCTGAAAAACTTATATCTTTTATAGTAACATCAACTTTTTCAGTGCTTTTCCAGTTGTATAAGGCTTTTGCACCAGTTTGAGTATAATCGAATTTAACTATACTTGCTTTAGTGAATAAAAACTGCTCGCAAACTAATTTTAAAATTGATTGAATAGTAACTTCTGCATTTTTTGATTCTTCAACAATATTAAAAACAAATTCTTTAATATCATCTTTAAATTCTTCTAATTTTTCATTCAAATCAGCATTTGTCTTTTTATTGTTTTCGATTTCAGTTCTAGTTGATTTATAAGAAATTTTTTCTTCGCCTGTATAAAATTCAAATCCATTTTTACCTTTTGCTTTTGCATTATATAAAGCTATATCTGCAAATTCATACATTTTTTCAAAAGCATCAGCATCGTTCATTGTAGCTATACCAACAGAAGCTGAAACATCTATAAAAATATTGTTTTGCTCATAAGTCTTTTTAAATTCTTTACAGACCTCTTGCCCTTTTTTTACAAGCACAGAATGTTCTTTATAATTTTTAACAAAAACAAAAAATTCATCCCCACCAACTCTGCCTATGATATCGCTTTTTTGGAAAATAGATTTTAATGCGTTTCCAAGCTGTGTTAAAACGGCATCACCATATAAATGGCCAAACGTATCGTTGATAGTTTTGAAATTATCTATATCTATTATAAAAAGTGCTCCAGTTTGAATTTCAGCATCTGGAAGAAAATATTTTTTAATTATTTCTTCGGTAGTATTTTTATTATATAGCCCTGTTAATCCATCTTTTTGACCTTTAATTTCAGCTTGTTTTAAGAATTCTGAAAGCTGAATATAGGATTTAACTCTAGCTTTTACAACATTATCTTTAAAAGGTTTTGCAATATAATCTATCGCACCTAAATTAAAGCCTTTTTCTTCGCTATTAGCATCATCCATCCCTGTTATAAAAATTACTGGAATTTTTTTATAATCTTCGCTTGATTTTAATTTTTCAATAATTTGAAATCCATCTAAATCAGGCATAATTACATCCAATAATATTATTTTTGGATCTGTTTCTTCTAACACATTAAAAAGCTCCACACCGCTACTAACGCAGTGAACTGAATATTCGTCCTCTAGCATTTGTTTTAACACCATTTGATTAAGTAGACTATCATCTACAACTAAAATTTCACTCATTAGTGTGCTCCTTTGTTACAATTTAAACTAAAACCTTTATTCTAATACAGTTATTATACAATACAAGTTATTTTAATACAAGTATAATATTGATAATAATTATAAAACAAATATAAACATTTTAACTAAAAATAATAGTATTCTTAATATTTAACTATTAATCCTATAAAATTTTTGATAAAAATGATTGTAATCTTGGATTATTTGAACTTTCAAAGAATTCTTTTGGAGGTTTATCTTCTGCAATATTACCTTCATTAATAAAAATAACTCTATCCGCAACTTCTTTTGCAAATCCCATTTCATGGGTTACAATAATCATTGTCATTCCTTCTTTTGCTAAATCTGTCATAACATCAAGCACTTCGCCTACCATCTCTGGATCAAGGGCAGAAGTTGGCTCATCAAAAAGCATAACATGCGGATTCATGGCAAGCGCTCTTATTATTGCTATACGTTGCTTTTGTCCCCCTGATAATTGAGATGGAAAAGCAGTTTCTTTATCTTCAAGTCCAACTCTTTTTAATAATATTCTTGCAGCTTCTTCGGCTTCTTCTTTAGACATCTTTTTTAATTGTGTTAAAGAAATAGTTATATTTTTCAAAATATTCATATTGTTAAATAAATTAAACTGTTGGAACACCATGCCTATTTTTTCTCTTTGTTTATTTATATCTGTTTTTTTATCAGTAATATCAACATCTTCAAAAAATATTTTCCCTTCAGTTGGCTCTTCTAATAAATTTAAACATCTTAAAAAAGTGCTCTTACCAGAACCTGAAGGGCCTATAACAGCCACAACTTCACCTCTTTTAAACTCTGTTGTTATATTATCTAAAACCTTTAATTTATTAAAACTTTTTGAAAGATTTTCAACTCTTAAAATTATATCTTTATCCATCGTTTTTCATCTTCCTTTCAAAGTATGCTACTAATCTTCCTATACTAAATGTCATCACAAAATATAGTATTGCCGCTATAAATAATGGCTCTAATTGACTATACGTAATTGACCTAACATCACTTGTTCTAAAAGTTAAATCTGCTATACCAATAACAGAAACAACTGATGTTTCTTTAATTATAGTAACAAATTCATTACCAAGTGCAGGTAAGATATTTTTTATTGCTTGTGGTAATACAACTAATCTCATAGTTTGAGCTTTATTAAATCCCATTGCTCTTGCAGCTTCATTTTGCCCTTTATCAACGGCTTGTATCCCCGCTCTTATAATTTCAGCAACATAAGCACAGCTATTAAAACTAATAGCAACAATACCTGCTGTCATTCTTTGAAAATTTGGAATAAATGCTATATCTGGAAATTCAATTCCTATCATCGGTAAGCCATAAAACAAGAATGTTAATTGAATTAAAAGTGGTGTGCCTCTCATAAATTCAATATAAGCTGTTGCTGGGTAGCGAAGAATTTTATATTTACTCATTCTTGAAAATGCCATAAATATACCAAAAATACTACCAAGTATTACTGAAAATAATGATAAAATTAATGTTCCTTGCATACCTTCAATAAAAAAATTTGAATATTTTACAAATATCTCAACACATTTTGAGAAAAATTCATAAGCGCCAATTAAAAAGTCCATAAAATCTCTTTTCTATTTTTATTTATACGTGTTAAAAGAGAAAGGATATATCCTTTCTCTTTTAAATTTATTAATCTAAGCCAACAGTTTTTGAAAGTTCAACTGCTTCTTCATAAGCTGTTTGGAATGTGCCATCTGCAATAACTCTTGCGATAACTGTGTTTGCAACTTCTGTTAACGCATCATTTCCTTGTTTTACAACACAAGCTTTACCAAAATCTTCATCACCTGTGAATTCGTAGCTTGAAATTGCTATTGCTTCGTTTTCTTCAACATATGATAGAGCAACTTCTGTATCTACAACCATTGCTGCAATATTTCCATTTTGAACTTCTAAAACTAATTCTGGATATTTTGCAAGTTCAAATAGTGTGGAGTTAGGGAAGTTTTGTAAAGTTAATTGTGATTGAATTGAACCTTTTTGAGCTCCAACTTGTAAACCTTCAAGAGATTCAACTGTTGTATATACATCTACATTATCTATGTGAACAACTAAAGCTTGTGGATTTTTTTGATAGATATCTGTAAAATCGATAACTTCAGCACGCTCTGGAGAAACTGTGAATGCAGCTATACCAATATCAACTTGTGATGATTGAACAGCTGGTATAATCCCATCAAAACTCATATCAACAATCTCAAGCTCAACTCCAAGCTCTAATGCTATTTGTTCAGCAAGCCATATATCAATACCTACAAAATTTGCGTCTGCATCTTTAAATTCAAAAGGTGGATACTGTGCTTCAGTGCCTAACACTAATTTACCTGCTGCTTTAATTTCATCAACTATCGTAGTTTCTGTTGTAGTTTCTTCTGTTGCTTCTTCTGTAGTTTCTTCGCTTGAACAAGCAACTAATGATAGTGCTAAAGTTGAAGCTAATAATAATGCTAATAATTTTTTCATTTTTAATTTCCTCTTTTAATTTATGTAATTTATTCCGTTCTATGTGTATAATTATACATAAAATACATACACTTGTAAACAAAAATTTTAACATTAATTGAATTTTGTTAGATTTATACAAAAAACATGTATTAAATTACATTCAATTTATATATTTATAATATTTATGTTTATTTTTTTATTTTGTCTTGACCAAATTTATATTCTGTGCCGTTTAATAATCTTTTTATATTAGAGCGATGTGAATATACAATCATCAAAACAAGCCCTGAACCTATAACTAAATTTATTATAGAAAAAGTGTTAGTGACATAAAAATAAACTAAAGTAATTAATAAATATGAAACACTAGCAACAACTGAGGCTAATGATACTATTTTTATACCAAATGCTATAAAAAGAAATATTGTAAGTGCTAATAACAATGTAATAGGCGTTACAGCTATCATAGCGCCCGCAACAACAGCCATACCCTTACCACCTTTAAATTTAAAGTATAAAGGATACATATGCCCCAAAACAGCTCCTAAAACAGCTATATACAAAGTTAATTCTTGATCAAAACTTGCTCTAGCCTCTGCTGCTGTTGAAAACATAACCCAATAATCAGCAATAAATCTTGCTATTATAGTTGATAAAACACCTTTTAAAGCATCACCTGTAACAGTTAAAACTGCCGCTTTTTTACCAAAAGTTCTAAGCATATTAGTCATACCAGCATTTCCAGAGCCAAATGTTCTGATGTCTTTTTTGTATACTAATTTACTAATTATAACACCGAAATTTAAAGAGCCTAGTAGATAAGCTATTAAAAAAGCAATTATATAATTATTAATCATTTTATTTATTCTCCTCGTTCTCTTACGATTAGTTTCATAGGCGTTCCTTCTAGTCCAAACACTTCTCTTATTTGATTTTCAATATATCTTTGATAAGAAAAATGGAATAAATCCTTTTTATTGCAAAAAGTTACAAATGTTGGCGGTCTTGTTGAAATTTGAGTCATATAATAAATTTTTAAGCGCTTGCCTTTATCACTCGGCGGTTGCACCCTTGCTGTTGCTCTAGCTAAAATATCATTTAAAACGCCAGTAGTTGTTCTAAATGCATTTTGATCATCAACAAATTTAATAAGTTCAAATAATTTATCAATTCTTTGTCCTGTCTCTGCTGAAATAAAAATAATTGGCGCATAAGACATAAAGCTGAAATCTTCAGCTAATCTTCTTCTATATTGCTCCATAGTTTTATCATTTTTTTCGATTGCATCCCATTTATTAACAGCTATTATACAAGCTTTTCCTTGCTCATGGGCAAAGCCAGCTATTTTAGAATCTTGCTCAACAAAACCTTGAGTTGCATCTATCATAATAACACAAACTTTACTTCTTTCAACAGCAGCTAAAGCACGAATAACAGCAAATCTTTCAATTCCTTCATCAACATTGCCTCTTTTTCTCATTCCGGCTGTGTCTGTTATAATAAATTTACCATGTTTATTTTCAATAAAGCTATCAACCGCATCACGAGTTGTTCCGCTTTCATCACGAACAATCATTCTTTCTTGCCCTAAAATTTTATTAACAAGGCTAGATTTACCAACATTTGGTCTGCCAATTATAGCAACTGAAATATTCTCGTCTTCGTCTGGATCTTCTTTCGTAAAATCTATATGCTTAAAGCATTCGTCTAAAATATCGCCTGTTCCATGACCGTGAACTGATGAAACAGCGAAAGGCTCACCTATTCCCAGTGAATAAAAATCATAAAAGTCATCTGGAACAGCACCAACGCTGTCCACTTTATTAACTACTAATACAACAGGTTTTCCACTTTTTAAAAGCATAGTTGCAACTTCGTAATCTGAAGCTGTTACCCCACTTCTAATATCAGTTACAAATAAAATAACATCAGCTGTTTCGATAGCAATTTGCGCTTGCTGTTTTATATGTTTTAATATTGAATTATCGTTTATTGGCTCGATACCACCTGTATCAACTAATAAAAAATCTTTATTGAGCCAAGAGCCATCTGCATATATTCTATCTCTTGTAACACCTGGCGTGTCTTGAACTATACTAATTCTTGCGCCTACTAATTTATTAAATAGCGTGCTTTTTCCTACATTTGGTCTGCCTACTATTGCAATAATTGGTTTTGCCATTTGCTTTACCCCCCTTTAAAAATCTAAATTAAACAGTTTTTGAATTAAACTAATTCCATCATTTTTATAAAAAACTGTTTTTATATTTAAATTATCCTCTATATCTTTAGGCGTTTTATCGTCTAAAAATAAATCCTTTTCACTTCTAAGCATATCCTCGCAAAGATATAGTGTGTCTGAAATTAAATTTCCTTTTAATTGATTTATTAAATCAGTGGCAACTATAAGGCCTGTTACCCAAACATTTCCACCAAAAAAATCATTATTAATTCCATGCACTTTTATATTTATTTTATTTGGATACACTTTTTCTAATTCTTTTATTATATCACACATTATAGGATACATCGCCATGCCTGTTGCTATATCTGCTGTGATAACATTTTCTGGATTTGTTGTATATTCTATCTCGCTTATAAACCCATCTATAAAATCCCTCACCATTCCAACGCCATTTTCAAGTTGTGCAAAATTTCCGTAATATTCGGCTTTTGGAATATCCATTTCGGCTCTTAAAAAAAATTCATCTGCTAAATGCACTAATTTATGATTATGCTTTTCTTCAAAATCTTTTGTTAAATTATGCACTTGATTTATTATATTAATGCTATCTTCTTTTGTAAAAGTTTCTAGTTTTTCTAAATTCTCTCTATATCTTGTAACTCCTAAAGGCACAATTGCAACGCTTTGCAAATTTGGATATAAATTTTGTAAATCTATTATGCTTTTTTCTAAAACTTTTTCATCATTATATCCTTTACATAAAACAATTTGCGCATTCATTGTTATTCCTGCCTCGGCAAATTCTTTCATTAGAGTGTTGATTTTTCTGGAATTTGGATTTTTCATCATCTTTTCTCTAACATCTTCGTCAGTTGCGTGAACTGAAATATTAATTGGAGAAATTTTCATTAATTTTATTCTATCAATCTCCCTTTTAGAAAGATTAGTTAGAGTTATATAGTTTCCAAATAAAAATGATAATCTTTCATCATCATCTTTAAAATACAAGCTTTTTCTTAATCCTTTAGGCAATTGGTCTACAAAACAAAAAACACATTTATTTTTACAAAAATGATGTTTATCTATTAAATAGGTAGTAAATTCAAATCCTAAATCTTCATATTCATCGTTTTTTATTATTTTAATTTTAATATTTTCATCATTTCTATTAACTAATAAATTAAGTTCATTTTCACTAGAAAAAAATTGCAAATCTAATACATCGTTAATATCATTATTATTTATACTTATTAATTCATCGCCTATCAAAAGCCCCATTTTATCTGCAAGAGATAGCTTTTTTATCCCTGTAATATTAACCGACATATTTCCCACCTTAATATTTTTTTAAAAAAACTTATACCTTATTTTAATATTACTTATAATTAATAAAATTATAACATAATATCAAAATAAATTCCACTAAAAAAGGAGATAGGCTAACCTATCCCCTCGCTTTGATTGTAAAAATTAAGCTTCTTTTACAATAACTGCTCTACCTTTATAGTATCCGCAAGCTTTGCAAACTTTATGTGGAACTGTTAACTCGCCACATTGTGTACATTTAATAAATTGTGGTACATCTAATTTCCAAACATTTGATCTTCTCTTATCTCTTCTTGCTTTTGATAGTTTCCTTTTTGGTACTGCCATTCTAAAGAACCTCCCTAATTATCATCATTTTCTTCTAATTCGTCTAATAGTTGTTTTAGTGCCATTAATCTCGGATCAATCTGTTTAGATTGACAATTACAGTTTTCTTCTTTTGGTTTGCCACAAAATGCGCATAACCCTAAGCAGTCTTCACTGCAAATTAGCACTGTTGGTATATCTAAAGATAATTCTTGCATTGCAAGTTGCTTTACGTCTAGTGTATAATCGCTGTTTATTGGAATTTCCGGATCTTGCTGTGTGAGGGTAGCAGGAGTTACCACAAACTCTTCATTAACATTGAATTCTTTAAAAAACAACTTTAAACACCTTCCACAAACGCATGAGGCATTACCTTTTAAAATAAGCTGTACACTCATTTGGTTATTTTGTTTGGCTAGATTTAACTCCACATTAACTGGATATAAAAACTCTACGTCTTGACTTATCGTTTCTTTTGATAAATCAAACTCAAAAGCTAGCTGTTTTTCATTTTCATCTCGGTCAAAGACCTTATTTAAGTTTATCAACATATAAAGCACCTCTTTAGGTTACTTAAACATTATATATATCTTTTATATATTTGTCAAGATTTTTTTCATTTATTATTAATTTATTTTCATTTAGTTATTACAAAGTATCATATTGTAAAAAAACGAAGCTGCAAAGCAGCTTCGTTTATCATTTTATAAGTATTTTGTTACGCTTTCAGGAAGAACTGATTTATCAGCAGATATTGTGAAAACAATTTGTTTTTCTTGAGATAAAGCATTAACTTCATCTAAAAGTTTTGCTAAATCTTCATATCCACCATTTGGAACTTTTAATATGCCATCAACGTAAACTTGCTCAATATCATAGTTTCCTGCTAAAACACCACTAAAAAAGCCATAGAACTTATCGTAGTTATCAATTTTGTATTCATCTAAATTGATAAGACGTACTGCATGATTAATGTTATGGCCTAGTTGCATTTTCTTTTCAATACAAACTATATTCCCTTTCACCTTTTCCACATTGTCATTAATCATTTCCACCAACTGTTTTGTTTTACCTGTGCCTTTTGTTCCAACTATTAATTTTATCATAATAGTTTCCTCCTTTATTTTTGTTATTGCAATTTATAATTAATATAAAATTAATTCAAAATAATACACTAAAATTAAAATATATAAACTATTTTAATTTTTCTAAAAGAATTGCTCTTTCTTTTTCATATCCTTGTTTTCCTAATAATGCAAACATATTAACTTTATATGCTTCAACACCTGGTTGATCAAAAGGATTAACACCTAAAACATATCCAGATACAGCGCACGCTTTTTCAAAGAAAAATATTGTGTAGCCTAAATTATACTCATCTTTTTTATCGATTTCGAGCACTATATTTGGAACACCGCCATCTGTATGTGCTAAAATTGTGCCTTGCATTGCTTTTTTATTAACTAAAGACATATTTTGATTTGCTAAAAAGTTTAGTCCATCAAAATTTTCTTTTGATTCTTTTATAAATAAATCATTTTCTTCTGTTTTAAAATCAATAACAGTTTCAAAAAGATTTCTTGAGCCATCTTGAATAAATTGTCCCATTGAGTGTAAATCAGTTGAGAAAATAACGCTTGATGGATAAATACCTTTTTGATCTTTACCCTCGCTTTCCCCATAAAGCTGTTTAAACCATTCGTTCATCATTTGCCAATCTGGATCATATGATGCCATAATTTCTATATTTTTGCCTTTTCTATATAAAATATTTCTAATAGCAGCATATTTATAGCAATCATTATCTTCGCCTTTTACTTCAAACTTTTTAGCTGCATCTTGAGCACCTTTTAAAACTTTATCTATATCATATCCAGCCGCTGCTATTGGAAGTAAGCCTACAGCAGTTAAAACTGAAAATCTGCCGCCAACATCATCAGGAATACCAAATGTTTCATATCCTTCTAAATCAGCTAAAGATTTTAGTGTTCCTTTATTTTTATCAGTTGTTGCATAAATTCTATGTTTTGCTCCCTCTTTTGAATATTTTTCTTCCATATATTCTTTAAATACTCTAAAAGCTAAAGCAGGTTCTGTTGTTGTTCCTGATTTAGAAATAACATTAACGCTAACTTCTTTGTTTTCGCATAGTTTTAATACATTTTTTAAATATGAAGGGCTAATATTATTCCCTACAAAATAAACTTTTAATTTATTTTCATCTAAATTATTGTAAAAGCTAGAACCTAAAAATTCTATTGCAGCTCTTGCACCAAGGTAAGAACCACCTATACCTATAACGATTAGCACATCGCTATCGCTTTTGATTTTTTCTGCCGCCTTTTTAATTCTTGCAAATTCTTCTTTATCGTAATCAAAAGGCAAATTGAGCCAGCCTAAATAATCATTTCCCGCACCTGTTTTTGCGTGCAAAATGTCGTGGCATAGCTCAATTTGTGAGTTTATATTATTAAATTCTAAATCATTTACAAATTCCTTTAAGTATTTACCCTCAAATTTTACAGCCATAATTTTTAACTCCTAAATCATATAAATCGTTTCATTTATTACTATCATTCTTTATATTAATAATACACTAATAAATCATACAATGTCAACTAATTTTCCCACTTTTAGCAGTTTACTTACATATACCCTGTATACTTTGTTAAAAGTGACAAAGCCTTTTGAAAATCTATCTTTTCTACATCTTCTGATAATAATATATTATACTCCCCAATTTTACCATTTTGCGTTAATAAATTTATACTTCCAACCTTCATTCCCTCTTTCATTGGAGCACTAATTTCGCTCATTAATTCTACTTCATAGCTTAGCTGAGTTGAGCTATCTTTTAAAAATAATAAATTCTCTGGAATATCATATTCTATTTTTGCATTTTCAATGATTGAGCTTTTGGTTTTAAGTGTTTGTGGAATATCTGTAATTTCAGGAAATGCCTTTGTTTCAAAATTTGCAAATCCAAAGTCTAATAATTTTTTACTTGCTGAAAATCTTTCTTCACTGCTATTAGAGCCTAGTATAACTGAAATTAAAGATAATCCATCTCTTTGAGCAGATGCAGTAAGGCATACTCCTGCTCCACTAGTTGTTCCAGTTTTTAATCCATTTATACCTGGATATGATTGCAATAATTTATTTGTGTTAACAATTTGAGTTTGCCCATCTCTTAAGTAGTCCACCCATATAGTTGTGTATTCAAAAATCATAGGATGTTTAATTAATTCATTCGCCATTAAAGAAACATCTCTTGCAGTTGAGTAATGATTTTCGGCATCTAGTCCACAAGCATTAACAAAATTAGTGTTTTCCATTCCTAGCTCTTTTGCTCTTGCATTCATTTTTCTTGCAAACTCTTCTTCACTCCCCGAAACAAATTCAGCTAAAGCAACAGCCGCATCATTCGCCGAAGACACTGCAACTGCTTTTAGCATTTCATCAACAGTGAATATCTCTCCTGGTTCTGCCCAAATTTGGCTTCCACCCATTGAAAACGCATGATTTGATATAGGAACAATATCCTCTAAAGTGAATTCATTAGCCTCTAATGCCTCAACAACTAAGAGCATTGTCATAACTTTAGTTATAGAAGCTATTGCAACCTTACTATCAGGATTTTTTTCATATAAAACTTGACCTGTTGTAGTTTCAATTAAAATAGCACTCCCCGCATTCACATCAAACATTTCAGTAGTTGCCACCTTATCAATATAGCTGTCTGTTCTAGCCATAGCCTCGGCAATAGTTTCATCAAAAACATAAGCCGGCTCATTATCATACTCCGCTATACTCTCCTCTACAAAAGCTACTGCCGGCACTGTATCATTTGCAAAAGCCGGAACACTTAAAAAAAACAATAAAACTGCACACAAAAAAACTGATATTATCTTATTCATACTAAACTCCTTATTTTTTACTTATATATTTAATATATTATGTAAACATTTAAAAAAATATTAAAATATGTTGTGATTTTCATTTTTTTTTGTTATAATTCATATCGGCTATATATTCTATAGTTTATAAGGCAAGAAATAAAAGAGGTATTTAATGAAGGTATGTTTTCTAACCTTAGGTTGTAAGGTTAATCAGCAGGAATCTGCTGCTATGATAGAAATATTTAAAAACAATGGCTATTGCGTTGTTTCAAATGATGAAGTTAGTGATGTTTACATCGTTAATAGTTGTACCGTTACTTTATCTGGTGATAGAAAAAGTATACAGTGGATAAATAAAGCAAAAAGACAAAACCCAAACTGCGTTGTGGCTTTAATAGGCTGTATGCCACAAGCATTTCCACAAAAAGCTGAAGATGTTGTAAATGCTGATATTATTATCGGCACAAAAAATAAAAGCGATTTAATTCATATAGTTAACGATTTTTTTAAAACAAAACAAAGATATATTAATATCCCATCTTTAACTGAGCTTGATTCTTTTGAAGAGTTAAGTAGTAGTGAAGATAGTTTGCATACTAGAGCTTTTCTAAAAATCCAAGACGGCTGTAATCGTGAGTGCACTTATTGTATAATTCCAAAAGCTCGTGGTAAAGTTCGCTCAAGACCTGTTGAAAAAATAATAGAGCAAGCAAAACTTCTAGCTAGTTCTGGACATAAAGAAATCGTTTTAACTGGGGTAAACATATCTTGCTATGGTCAGGATTTGGGGAATGATGTTTGTGATGCTATAAAAGCTGTTAGCGATATAGACGAAATTCAAAGAGTACGTCTTGGTTCGTTAGAGCTTGATTTATTCACAGATGATATGCTTGTAAGATTAAGTAAAATAGAAAAATTTTGTCCGCATTTTCATTTATCACTTCAAAGTGGCTGTGATAAAACATTAAAAGAAATGAATAGACTATACGATACAGAATTATACACTAATATGATGAATAGAATTCGCGAGTTATTTAACAACCCAACTTTTACAACTGATATTATCGTTGGATTTCCTAATGAAAGCGAAGAAGACTTTTTAGCTAGTGTTAAATTTGTTCAAAAATGCCAGTTTTTAAAAGTGCATTGCTTTTCTTTTTCTAAAAGAGAAGGAACGGCAGCTGCCACTATGCCAAATCAAATTGAAAAATTTGTAAAGCAAGATAGAAACAAAACCATGACTTTTAAATCAGAACAAATTAGAGAAAAATTAATAAAAGATTTTATAGGCACCACAGACACTGTTTTACTTGAAACTAAAAACAAAGACGGATATTTCACAGGATACACAACTAGATATGTTCCTGTTTTAGTTAAAGATAACGGATATTCTCAAGGGCAAGTTTTGAAAATAAAATTAACTGAATTTAAAAACGATAAACTTTTATGCGAAGTATTATAGTTTTTTCTTTATTTTAATTTTAGTGAATTAATAAAATCACAAGATTACTTTGTAATAATGTAAAACTAATAAAATATAAATAATTAAAAAAATCCAAAAATGAAAATTCATTTTTGGATTTTTATTTTTATTATGGAGTTGTTTCGCCTTCAGTTTCAGTTTCTCCTTCACCTTCCTCTACAGGAGGAGAAGTTGGTACTACTGGCACTGGGATATTATTAATAGTCACAGTGCAGGTAGCTTTAGCTGAACCTATTGTTACAGTTATTGTTCCCGTACTTGTTCCCCCGGCTAATTCTTTACCTGTTATAAGTGTTATTACACCATTTCCATCAACTGTAAAGAATTCATTTTCACTTGAGAAACTAGGCGTCACGCTTTCTTCAGGTGCATCACTTGGATATGTAAGCACAGGAGTCGCTGTTAACGTAGCGCCTGAGCCTGCTTGATAATCAAGCGTTATTGAAGTTTGGTCTAAAGTTACTGATTTTACTACATTTGGTAGTTTTGCGACAGTTATAGTTATATCACTAGCAAAACTTCCCACTTTTGCAGTTATAACAGTTGTTCCTTCTGCTACACCAGTTACAAGTCCGTTTGCATCAACCGTTGCAACACTTGGATTACTGCTTTCCCAAGTGGCTGTTGTATCATCAGTTGTTCCTTCTGGATTATAAACTATCGTAATTTGCATTGACTCGCCTAATGTTATTTCTTGCTTTGATGCTGAAAAAGTTATGCCCGTTAATGGCACTGGAGCTACAACACTTATAGTGTGCTGTGTTGTTTTCCCATCTAGTGAGCAAGAAACTACAACACTTCCCGCTGTAGAATTTGAAGTTACTAAGCCAGTGCTCGAAACAGTTGCATCGCCTGAAGCAATACTCCAAACAGCATTTTTTGCATCAACATATGCATCTTGAGGATTTAATCCAAGAGTTAGTTGCGTTGTTGAATTTGTTGACATTTGATTGCTTCCAGAAATTGAAATGCTATCTAAAGGCTTTAAAATAGTAACTTCAATGCTAACAGACACATTTGTGTCTTGAATTGTTGCTGTTATTGTGGCAGTTCCAAAGTCGTTAGCTGTAATTTTACCAGATGCATCAACAGTTACTGCTGCTGCATTATTGCTTTGCCAAGTTATATTTTTATTATTATAATCTTGATGGCTCGCTGAAACTGATAATTGTTCGCTAGAGCCTTTTGTTAAATTCAAATCTGTTACTATATCATTGTTTGCGTGCATATTAAGGGTTACTTTTCCAAAGTTTGCAGTTACTGTTACATAAGTTATATTCTCATCAATATCTGGCACTGTATATACGAGTGATGGATTTGCTGGAGTTGATATACTGCCATATTCTGCACTCCACCCAATAAATATACCGCCATTTTCATAATCTGCTGTTGCTAAAACTTCTTGAGTGCTTAATGTTCTTTTAACTCTTTGCTCATATTCACCCTCAATACTTCCTAAATCTGAATCACTTGATTTAAACTGAACATTTACATATCCACCTCTTACTGCAAGTGGATCCGTTTGAATAATACCTGTTGGAGTTTCTTCTCTTGCAGGAATATCATTTAAAGGCATAGGACGTCTATCTTCTGCAATATATGCGTGAGTTCTAATGTATTCAAATAATGCATCCATACCAAGTTTACTTAAATGAACTCCATCGCCTATTGTATAATCTGTTTTTGCAAAGCCTGTTGTTTCATCTTTTAAAACTTCGGCTGAATTTAAAAACTTAACGCCTTCTTCTACTGCAAGCTCTGATAAAGCTTTATTAAAGCTATCTATTGTTTGCATTGTGATTGCTAAATTTTCTCTTTCTCTATCAACAGGCGGTATTGTATTTATAATAATATCTGCATACGGATACGCTTCTTTTATAATATCTAAAGATTTTTTGTATTCCTCGATAAAAGTTTCAACAGACCAGCCTAACGTATTATTAGTACCATAAGTTATAATTATTCTTTTTGGCTGAATAATCTCTAATGCATCTGCTATATTAAGAGGAGAAGAATAGCCTTCAAAATATGCAATCTCTAAATCTTCTACATGCTGTATTCCCATAGAAACAGCCGCTAAAACATTATCCCATGTTGTATGTCCATACATCATAGTTCTAACTGTGTTTGAATCGCCTATAAATAATGTTTCGTCTATATAATCTTGCCCTGCATCTTCTGTTAGTTCTAAAATAGTGCTAGTTTCTTCTAAAACAGAAGTGTCTATAACTATATCATTTTTATCATATTCTTCATCTTGTGCCTCAAGTTCAATTTGAGTAAAAAAGCTAGATAAACTAACAGCTGCACCAGCTGCTATTATAACTACTAACACAGAAGTTAAAGCAATTTTAAATATGCTTATTTTATCTCCGTTTTTTGCATCGTTAAATAAATTTTTTATATAATCAATTATTTTATTATTTTTCAATTCTTCTCTCCTTTTTAATTAATCACTCAAAATTAATTCTACTACAAATCGATAAAAAAATAAAGATAAAATTTTATTTTTTAAGAATTTTGTAATTTTATCAACATATTTAGTATTGTCAGATTTTTTTCTTTTTAAATTAAAATCAGTCAGCTATTTTTTAGCCAACTGATTTTAAATTAAAACCTATCTATAAACATTAATAAACTATTTGCAAAATCTGATAGTAGCGGAAAATTTAAAGGCTCGTCTTTTGCTGCTTTAATAATTCCTAATATCGCAATACCGCTAGTTATTAAAGATATCACTAACACAGCCATACCAGAAACACTAGCAATTAAAACTCCTAAAAACGGAATTATAACACCTAGCATTGAAATTAGTGATAAAACTAAATAAGCAAGATTTGCTGTAAATTGCAGAGCCATAGCTTCTAAAACAGTTCTTGATGTTTGGTCGTCTTTTTCAGCTAGTACAACAAACAATGATAAAACTATCAGTATTACTGTTTGATTAAATAAAACTAAAGCAAACGCCCCTACTCCATATAGTATTAATGGTATTCCATATCTTCCTTTATGCATAATTATTTTTCCTTTTCTTCTTTTAATATTTTTTCTAATGTGTCTGCAACAAAAACAACTTCATTACTAGATACATCATTATTCGTTATAAACCTTAAATAACCAAATTCTTCTCCTGCTATTTTAATTCCTTTTTCAAGCATTTTTGAAGGGAGTGAAGCTATAAATTCTTTGCTTTTATTAATTTTAAAAAACACTAAATTTACATCAACATTACTTGATAAAACAGTTACATCTTTCATTTTCGCTAGTCTTTTTGCTAGGTATTTTGCATTGTCATGGTCTATTTGCAATCTTTTAACCATTTTTTCAATACCTATAATTCCACAAGCGGCGATAAGTCCTGCTTGCGCCATATTTCCGCCTAGCACCTGTCTTTTCTTTCTTGCTTTTTCTATAAATTCTTTATCACCACATAAAACACTTCCTACCGGTGCACAAAGACCTTTTGAAAGGCAAACCATAACAGAATCAGAATACTGTGCAAGTTCTTTTGCCTCAACATTTAAACTTACTGCAGCATTAAATAATCTTGCACCGTCTAAATGAACAGGCATATTAAATTCTTTTGCAGTTTTATATATTTCTTTCATTTCTAAAGCCGATACAACTTTTCCATTTGATAAAGCATTTTCAAGGCACACAAGACTTGTTTTTGATGAAAATTCTTCTTTATTTTTTAAAAATTCTCTTTTAATAATTCCAGGAGTTAATTTATCGTCTTTACATTCTAATACGTTCACTCTTATCCCTGATAAAACTGCCGCTGCACCCACTTCATGAACAATAATATGGCTATTTGATGAAACTATCATTTCATCTCCCCTTGTAGTATGTGTCATAACTGCAATTTGATTACCCATAGTTCCAGAAGCCACAAATAATCCTGCTTCTTTGCCCATTTTAGTAGCGCATAGTTTTTCAAGATTTTTAACTGTTGGATCTTCACCAAAGGTGTCATCTCCTACAGGCGCAGTATACATAGCTTCTCTCATTTCTTGAGTTGGCTGTGTTACACTATCACTCCTTAAATCTATGTATTTCATTTTTTCTTCCATTCCTTTATCAATGTTTTATCAGATTTTATGCTAAATTTATAAATATAATTAAAAGCATCAAAATTTACGAATTATCTTTTTTTGCTAGATAATTAATATCACAAAACTTATCCTATATTAGTTAATTGTACACCTGTATAGTAATGAGTTAGGATTTGAGAATAACTCCATCCTTCATTAACAGCATATAATTGTGCTCCCCATTGGCTTAATCCAACTCCGTGTCCATATCCTCTTGTTGTTAGTATAAATACATCATTTTCATAAACTATATCAAATGCTGCACTTCTAATTGAAACACCAATATCTCTAAGGTATGTATCTTTAAATTTAGTTCCTGTAAACGATTTATCTCCAAGACTTAAATGATATGTGTATCCGCCTGATGTATAATCAATAATATTAAACCAAGTGCTTGGATCTTCTCCTAAAGTAGCTCCTATATTCTCAGCTATTTCTTCTACTTGCTCTATAGTTAAAGTATATGATGTTTCATAACTTGGCGATAAATAATCATATTTACTTTCAACAGAAACTAAATGAGATAATGTTCCTCCCCAAACTTCAACAGAAGCATTTGTTCTTCCTGCTACTGAGGCTGTGTAAGGAGTGTAAATAGGAGTTGAGCCATTAGTTGTTATTATTATATCATCAACTTGTGAAACCACATCTATAACTGATTGAGCAGGTGAAGTTCTTCCTACAACTGCAGGCGCTGAATCTCCAATGCTGTGTCTATATTTTATGTAGGTATGCGTTGCAACTGCTTGAGCTTTTAAAGCCTCAGGATGCCAGGATGAACTCATCTCTAATGCAACAACTTGACTTAAAATATTAGTCACTGTATCTGTTACAACAGCTCCATTCATAGTTACAGTTAGCATTGGCTCTGTTGGAGTAGGTGCAGTTGTTTGTGTTGGTGTAGTAGTCACCGTTGGTGCAGGAGTCTGTTCTGGCGCTGGTGTTTCTACTGGCGTAGTTGTAACTGTTGGAGTAGCGGTTTTTGTTGGCTCTTGAGTTGGCTCTTCTGATGGCGTAATTGTAGGAGTCGGCGTTATAGATGCAGTTGCCGATGGATTTTGAGTAGATGCTGTTGTAGGTGAGGGTGAAGGAATGTTTTCTGTTTCTTCTTCACTATCTATATTATCTTCACTACTGCTATCCTCTACTGGCGTTGCCTCATTGCCTGTGTTTACCCATACATAATTATCTCTATCATAGCTTTCTTTTGCCATATCCATAGCTTCAAGAGAGGTATCCGTAGTGATATTATTATCTTCAATATACCAACTAGATAAAACACTTGCAAACTTCACATCAACACTTGGGAAAGTGCTATTTGTGTATTCTTTACTAAATAAAAGTATGTATTCATTTACGTTTACTTCTTGGATTATAATTAATAATTCATCATTTTCTAAAACTGGAACATCAACATCAAAAACACTTCTTGCTTTTGCAGAAATAATAACATCTTCTTTTACTTCAATATTTAATAATTCTTCTAATTCAATATCATTATAAGTGCCCACAGCGAACACTTGATAATCTATATATTCACCATTTTCAAAATAAGTAAACTTTGAATTCAATCTCGCCGAATCAATATTTAAAAAGTCAATAAAATTTTCATTTTTCATGCCTTTTAAATATGTGTATTCACTTATTTTATTTTCTATTTTATAAACAGAATTTATTTCAGCTAAAGTTTCATCTTCGTTTTCTAAAACAACGACATCAACTTTTTCGCCTTTAAAACTTATCCAACCTTTCACATTTTCGTTTTGAGCTGAAAGGTTGCTTAAAGATTTTAAAGTGTCGCTCTCAAAACTATGTGAAAAAAAATCGGTATCTTGCCTGCTTTGTATTACTTGTGAAACGCTCATATTTTTAGAAGGAAAAATCTCATTAAAAAAATTCCCAACTTCGCTTGAAACTGTGTTAAAATCAATGTTTGGCATATTATAATCATTAGCAATATACACCCAGCCTATACCAGCTATTATACCTAGTAAAACTAATAAAATAAATTTTAATAATACGCTGAATATTGATTTCTTTTTCTTTTTAGGCTCTTTTATTTGTGCATTTCTTATTTCTTCTAAAACTGCTTCATCATTAGGGGTTACAACGACAGATGGCATTTCTAAATTTAACATAACACTTCTTAATAAATCTAAAGATGCTTTTGCTGAAAGTTGCATTATATCTGTTCTTGAATTTTTATCATAAAACAGTTTTTTATAATAAGTGTTTTCTCTATCGGCAACACAAATAAAAACTGTTCCAACTGGAGTTTCTATTGTCCCACCAGTAGGTCCTGCAAAACCAGTTGTTGCTATTGAGTAATCAGTATTTGCATATCTTAGCATATTAAGTGCCATTTCTTGCACTACAACAGAAGAAACGCTTGAATGAGTTTCGATATTTTCTTTATCTATTCCTAAAACATCAATTTTTTGCTCATCTGTGTAAGGGCAAAGACCTAGTTTAAACACACTAGATGCATCTTCCACGCTAACTAATTTTTGAGAAATTGCTCCACCTGTACAGCTTTCGGCTGTTGATAGAGTTTTTTCTTTTTCTTTTAATAATTTTACAATTGCAGATTCTAATTCTTCATCATTATCAGAATAGATATACTTTTCCATTTTTGAGTAAAGCTGCTCTTTTGCAAAAGATAGCAGTTCTTCTGTTTCATTTATACTATTTCCTTTTGCAGTAACTCTTACTTGTAAATCTCCTCTTTTTGCATACAAAGCAAACGTTGGATTTGTTTGTTCTAGCAGCTGCGAAATCATCATTTCAGCACTACTTTCACCTATACCAATAAGTCTGTAATAATTAGATTTTATAACGCCTTGAGTTAATTTAGATAAAAGAGGAATAATTTCAGTTTCCAGCATATCTTGCATTTCATGAGGAGGTCCTGGCAATAAAACTGCCATTTTTTCGTCCTCTATAAATATAACTCCAGGTGCTGTTCCTTTTTTATTTTTAATTATTCTGCCTTTTCTTGGAACATAAGCCTGTTTTATATTATTTTCTGGCATAGTTATGCCACGAGATTTAAAATAATCTAATAAATCACTCTCAATATTTTTATCTAAAACTAAATCATCTCCATAAACTTTTGCAACAGTTTCTTTTGTTAAATCATCTTTAGTTGGTCCAAGACCACCAGAAAAAATAACTATATCGCTTCTTTCTTTAGCTAAAGATGCCGCGGCACGCAGTCTTACAACGTTATCGCCAACTACCTGCTGATTAAAAACCGAAATGCCAATTTCAGATAATGCTTTAGCTAAAACTTGCGCGTTAGTGTTTAATATATCGCCCAGTAAAAGTTCGGTACCAACGCAAATTATCTCTGCTCTCATTTTCACACGTTCCTTTCTGTTTATTTTAATTTTCTTATTCTATATCTATAAAAATTCTTTCAATATTTTCTAATGCTTCATTTTCAAGCTCTAATAATTTTTCCATATCCATTTTTTCTTCAGCTAATAAAATTTCTTCTATTTTAGGTTTTGTTTTTGGATGTGCTGGATTAAAAATAGTGCAGCAGTCTTCGTATGGTAAAATAGAAGTTTCATAAGTGTCTATATCCCTTGAAATTGCAACTATTTCTGTTTTGTCCATTCCTATTAATGGGCGAAGAATTGGAATATCAACGCTTTGATTTGTGGCTCTTATAGCACTTAGAGTTTGAGAAGCAACTTGAGCTAAACTTTCCCCTGTTACAATAGCGCCTGCTCCGTATCTCTCACTTAAAGTTTGCGTTATTCTCATCATACTTCTTCTCATTAAAACTGTGAATAGCTCTGGTACTCCTTTATCTCTTATATATTCTTGTACTGTTGTAAATTCAACAATTAATAAAGGCATTTTACCTGTGTAATCAACTAGTTTTTCGCATAGAGATATAACTTTTTGTTTTGCTCTTTGGCTAGTATATGGAGGAGAAGCAAAGTGAACAGACATTAAAGATAGCCCTCTTTTAGCCATCATATAAGCCGCAACTGGTGAATCTATACCACCACTTAGCATTAATGCCGCTTTTCCAGAAGATGCAACAGGCATGCCACCTGCCGCTTTTTGTTTTCCTAAATGGACATAAGCCGCTGTTTCTCTTATTTCAACCATAACTGTTGTTTGAGGTGTATGAACATCAACTTTTAAATAATGATGTTTTGATAGAATTCTTCCGCCGAGTTCTCTTGCTATTTCAGTTGAAGTCATGCCAAAGTTTTTATCACTTCTTCTAGCTACCACTTTAAACGTTTTTGTATTTGTTAAAACATCATCAAAATTTTCTAAAACAGTTTTTGTTATTTCATCAAAATCTTTTTTTACTATTATCGCTTTACTAATCGTTGCAATACCAAAGATTTTTCTAATTTTATCATAAGCTGTATCTATATCACAAAATTCATCTAAAGGCTCAACGTATATAACACTTTGAGATTTATATATTTTAAATTCACCTAAGTTTTTAACTCTTAGCCTTATAGCTTTCATAATTTGAGATTCGAAAGTTGATTTATTTAAGCCTTTTAAAACTACCTCTCCTAGGTAGCAAATAATTAGTTGTTTCATTTTTATTAATATTCCTCTTTTTATTTAATTTTTTGCAATTTCTGTTTTGCATTTTTTAATGATGTAATAAGCTCGTCTATATCACTTGTTTTAGTATTGCAATCAAAACTAACTCTTATTGAAGAATCTATTATTTCATCTTTTGTATTCATACTCGTTAATGTTTTGCTTTTACTTCCTTTACTACAAGAAGAGCCTGATGATATATACACATTTTCATTTTCTAAAAAATGCAGTAGTGTTTCGCTTTTATATCCTAAAAAAGCAAAATTTATAATATAAGGTGCTGCATTTTTAGGAGAGTTTATAACGATATTATCAAATTCATGTAATTTTTCTAATAAATATTCTTTAAACTGTGTATATTTTTTAATATTAACAAGCATATTCTTATTATGAATTTCAACAGCTTTTGCTAAGCCTTTTATATAGTGAATATTCTCAGTGCCACTTCTTAACCCTTTTTCTTGTCCGCCACCTAATAAAACAGGCTTTATATTAACGCCTTTTCTTAAATAAAATCCTCCCACACCTTTTGGAGTATTGATTTTATGACCTGAAAAAGAAAAAGCATCTATTTTAATTTTCTTAGTGTCTATTTTATATTTTAAAAATCCTTGCACAATATCTGAATGAAAAATTGCAAGTGGATTTTTTTCTTTAATTTTATTTGCTAATTTTTCAATATCAATTATTGCCCCAGTTTCATTATTAACAAACATAGCACTAACTAATATAGTGTTTTTATCGATATTATCTATTATTTTTTCTATATCAATATTGCCATTTTCATCTGGCATTATTTTTACCACTTCAAATCCTTCTTCTTTTAAAAACTCAATAGGATTTTCCACAGCTGGATGTTCATATCCAGTTAAAATTATTTTTCTACCTCTATTTTTTCTAGCTAAGCTTAATCCATATATTAAAATATTATTACTTTCGGTTGCACAAGAAGAAAAATAAATTTCACTCTCGGCAGCATTTACAGCGTTTGCTATAATTTTTCTTGATTTTAATATTTCAAATTCTGCGTTTGCTCCTAAAGAATATAAAGAAGATGGATTACCAAATTCATTTTCTAAGCTATTTGTAATTTCTGTTTTAACTTCTTTAATTATCCTAGTTGTAGCTGCATTATCAAGATATATCATTTATTATCATTCCTTTTTTAAGTATACCTAAGAATTATACCATATTAGCAAGGCGTTTTACAATACAAACCCTGTGTTTTTATTGTTAAAATCAGATATTTTTTTTATTTATTTTACTAAAACATAAAAAAATGTATTCAAGGTTATTTTATTTTATATTTTTTAATTTATCTTATTTACATATGAGAATAGTTTGTATATAATAAAATAAAATAACTCATTCAGAAAGGACTCTAACTTTTATGAAATCAGATATCGAAATTGCACAAAGTGCGAGTATGCTCCCTATAGCAAAAGTTGCCGAAAAGATCGGTCTTAGTTATGAAAATATTAATCAATACGGAAATTACAAAGCTAAAGTTGATATAACTAAAACTAAATCTTTAAAAGATAAAAAAGGCAAATTAATCTTAGTTACAGCGATAAACCCAACTCCTGCAGGAGAAGGAAAAACCACAACAAGTATCGGGCTTGCTGATTCTTTAAAGAGCCTTGATAAAGATGTAATTCTTGCTTTAAGAGAGCCAAGCCTTGGACCTGTTTTTGGCATGAAAGGTGGAGCTGCTGGCGGCGGATACGCTCAAGTTGTTCCTATGGAAGACATAAATCTTCATTTTACAGGCGATTTACACGCTATTGGCGCTACTAATAATCTTCTTGCCGCTTTAATTGATAATCATATCTATCAAGGAAATCAATTAAATATTGATCCTAGAAGAATTACATGGAAACGCTGTGTTGATATGAATGATAGACAACTTCGTTTTATAACGGATGGTCTTGGTGGAAGAATTAATGGCACTCCTCGTGAAGATGGATTTGATATAACTGTTGCTAGTGAAATTATGGCTATATTCTGCCTTGCAAGTTCACTATCTGATTTAAAAGATCGACTTTCAAAAATAGTTGTCGGCTATACTTTTAAAAACGAACCTGTAACTGTTAAACAGTTAGGATGTCAAGGTGCTTTAGCAACTTTATTAAAAGAGGCTATCAATCCAAATTTAGTTCAAACTTTAGAGCATACACCTTGTTTAATCCATGGTGGTCCTTTTGCTAATATCGCCCATGGCTGTAATAGCGTTATTGCAACAAAACTTGGCACAAAATTATGTGATTATGTTATCACAGAAGCTGGTTTTGGAGCTGATTTAGGCGCTGAAAAGTTCCTTGATATTAAATGTGGTATGAACGATTTAACTCCATCTGCCGTTGTTATAGTTGCAACCATTAGAGCTTTAAAGCACCATGGTGGCGCTAAAAAGGACGAACTTGGAACAGAAAATTTAAGTCAATTAGAAACTGGGCTTTCAAATCTTAAACGCCATATAGAAAATATAAAACAAAATTTCAATCTTCCTTGCGTTGTTGCTTTAAATAGCTTTCCTACTGATACAAAAAACGAACAAGATTTAGTTATGGATTACTGTGAAAAACTAAATACACCTTGCTCTTTAAGTGAAGTATTTTCAAAAGGTAGCGAAGGTGGAACTGATTTAGCAAGTAAAGTTTTAGATGTTTTAGATGAAAATGCTAAAATCTCTTTCACTTATGATGATTCTATGAATATTAAAGAAAAAATCAAAGCTGTCTGCACAAAAATTTACCGTGCTAATGATGTAACTTTCTCAAAATCAAGTTTAAACACTATAAAACTTCTTGAAGAATATGGATATAATAATCTGAAAATATGTATCGCAAAAACTCAATATTCCTTCTCCGATAACCCTTCACTTTTAGCTGCTCCAACTGATTTTTCTATGAATGTTAGAGAAATCCGCTTATCTGCTGGTGCCGGATTTGCAGTTGTTATTATGGGTGATATTATGACAATGCCAGGACTTCCAAAAGTTCCTGCCGCTTTAAATATTGATATCGATGAAGATGGTAAAATTTCTGGGTTATTCTAAATAAAGGTGATTTTATGAAAAGAAAATTTTCAAAAGATGAAATTTTTAAATATTATGAAAGTACAAATACTGTTTTTTATTTTAATAAAGAGGATAGCAATATTATCGTTCCCAAATATTCAAAAAATAGAATGCGTAAAGGACTTAGTTTAAATTTTGCAAACCCTTTAAGCTATGTATTACAAATTAGTATTATTGCTTTAGTTTCATTAATTGCTTATTGCTTCAGTTTTTAAATTTAATTATCAAACAAAAATGACATTGTGAAATTCACAATGTCATTTTTTATTTATCTTTGTAGTATTAAATTTGCTAAAACTTCAAAACTTCTTTGAACTTGGATATCTTCTTCAATAGGTAATTCATAAGTTATTTCAGTTTCATATAGTTTTTCATAATCAGCTTTTATTCCAACACCGTTATAAGATTCTGAAACAGTTGGAACTAGAGATGCAATCGTTAATTCTACACCAGAGCCATCTGTCAATCTAAACATAGATTGAATGGTGCCTTTGCCCATAGTTGTAGCACCAACAGTTTTTGCTCCATTAGAATCTTTTAATATAACAGTTAGCATTTCGGCTGCATATCCTGTTTCTTCGTTTGTTATCACAACAACTGGTAAATCTGTGCTAGTTTCATCTGAAGTGTATAAAACTTTTGTTTCTCCAGATTGATATGTTGCCGACATTATCGTGCCTTCTTTTGCCATAATATCTGCTACCTCAGCTGCATAATCAAACTCTTTACTTTGATTATCTCTTAAATCTATAACTATGCCTGTAATACTTTGGCTAATTAAATTATTTAAAGCATATTCAAAGTCTGAAGCAGTTCTTTCTGTTAGCATATTAATATCAATATATCCATAATCGCCAATTTTTTGTGAAGTCATAACTTGAGTATCATAAACTGAATGAATTAAAGAGATAACTCCTAATGCAGTTGTAGTTTCTTCTTCATCTTCTGAAATTCCTTCTTCATCTTCTTCAGAAATTGCCTCTGGAGATGCCTGAATTTCTGCAACTCCTTCTTCAGAAACTATTGGAACTAATGCCTCTTCTTCTGATATTATTTCAAGCTCTATTGTTTTTGGCTCTGTTGCAAGTAGTAATTCTTGAGCAACTTCAATTGTCATTTGAGCTGTTGAAACTCCATCAATGCTTTTAATAAAAGTTCCAGTAGTTACACCTTGAATATCTGCAGGTGAGCCTGGATAAACTTTATATATATACATATATCCTTGATGATCTCTTGATTTATAAATTTCAAGGCCTAATCCAAAAGATTTTCCTTGAGAAACATCTTGTACAGTTTGCATTTCGCTAGATGTGTAGTATTTTGATTCGATATCGCTAATACCTCTAACATATCCACTTGCCAAATTATCATTTAAAGTAGTGTTATCAATAGCAAAATAATAGTTTTCTCTAACTATTGTATCTATATCTGATAATTTTTCATAAAGCTCTTCTTTTTGAGTAACTGCTGAAACTCTTTCTTCAAACATCTCTGTTGACACTGCCATTGTAAGTGAAAACGTTACAGTCATCGCCACAAAAACTATACTAATTAAATGTGCTAGGTTAAATTTTTTATTCATTATTTTCTCCGATTATTATTATTTTACATAAAAATTAATTTTTATGGTTGTGTTCCTTGAACGTATGGAAGTGGGTTTACTGCTACGCTATTTAATCTAATTTCAAAATGCAGGTGAGGTCCTGTTGAATTACCTGTTGTTCCAACAGTTGCGATTGCTTGTCCTTTTGCCACCACATCACCAACTCCAACCAAAAGAGTGTTGCAATGTCCATATAAAGTAAAGTTATTGCCGCCATGATCTATTATAACATAGTTTCCATATCCATAAGACGGATTCCAAATAGCAGTTTTTACAACTCCTGAGTTTGAAGCTACTATTGTAGCGCCTTGGATTGTTGAGGCTGTGCCTTTTGCTATATCTATACCAATATGATTATCTGGCTGTCCATAAATTGTTCTCCATCCAAAATAAGATGAAATATGTCCGTAATTTGGAACAGGCCATAGCCAATCACCGCCAACAAACTCTGTATTTGATCCATTTTCAAATTCAGCTTCTAAAGCTTCTTTTGCTTCTATATACTGATTATATAATTCAGCTTGAGTTTCTGATGCTGCTTGCTGTAATGCATCAGTTTCAGATAGTTCCTGGTCTAAAACTTGCATAATTCCAGCTAGTTCTGTAACTTTTGCCTCAAGAGTTTCTTGTTGTGCTTCTAGTTCTTCTAAAACAGCTTGTATTTCTGCTTCCTCTTGTTCAATAACAAGTCTTTCTTCTGTAAGTTTTATCAATAAATCAGTGTCTGCCACAGAAATTCTTGAAAGAGTGTCTACTGCAATTAAAGATTCTGAAAAAGACTCCACTCCAAAAACAGTTGATAACTCAGCATTATCTCCCATCATATACATCGCTTTAAGTCTATCTTGAAACAATTCGTCTGTATAATTTATATCTTCTTTTTTTAATTCTAATTCATATTGTTTATCAGCTAAATCAATACCAGTTTGTTCAATTTGACCTATTAAAGTTTCAATTTGACCTTTTACTAAATTAGCTTGAGTTTGAGCGTTTTCTTTTTCTGCCTCTTGTTGCTCTTCTTTATCTTCTAAATCTGCTATTTCTTTATTAATTGCATCTAGTGCTGCTTGGGCTTGGGCGTAATCATCTGCAGCATTAGCATAAACTTTAATAGAACTACTAAAGGTAAACGTTAAAACTAACGAAAAAATTAATACCATAGAAATTATTTTTGATTTTAATCTATTTTGCATAATTTACACTTCCTTTATATATTTTTTCACAGCGTTTTAATTTTAAACACCTAAATATTTCTTCATTGAAATTGAGCTTCCTAATGAGCCGATTAAACAGCCAAATCCTAAAAATCCAAGTAATATATAATACCAAATATCATCATATAATATTAAAGATGTAGAAAGCGAAGTTATCCAACCAGTTGCCTGAACTGTTATATAATCATATAAATATAAATATCCAGCACTTACAAATCCAAATGTTAATAAAGCTGAAATAGTTCCTATTAACATTCCTTCAACGATAAAAGGAAGACGGATAAACATATTTGTTGCCCCAACATATTTCATTATGCTAATTTCTTTTCTTCTTGCAAAAACTGTTAAACGTATAGTGTTAGAAATAACAACAAGGCTAACTAAAACTAATAAAGCTAAAACTGTAAGGCCACTGTAATATGTAACATCTCTAATTGTTATTAATATACTAACTAATTCACTTGATGAAGAAACATATTCCACACCCTCAATAGAAGATAGAAAAACACTAGTTTCATCTAAATTTTCTAGTTTATGTACTGTACATCTAAAAGATGCAGGCAAAGGATTATTTTCTCCTTCATATCCAGCTAAAAGCTGGCCATAATCGCCTAAAAGCCTCATAGATTCTTCTAAAGCCTCTTCTTTTGATACATAAACAAAATCATTAATATTTTCATGATTTTCTATTGATTGTCTTATTTCGTTAATCGTTGTTTCGCTAAATCCATCTTCAACATATACAACAACTTCATTTTGAGAGCCTAAAAAAGAAACAAAGCTATTAACGTTTACAGCCAAAAGACCGCAAACTCCAACAATTATAAGGCACGAAGTTACTACACCTATCGATGCCATACTCATTAATTTATTACTTTTAAAGCTACTAAAACCTTGCTTAAATAAATATTTAAAACTAGAAAATTTCAAAACTTAAACCTCTATCTTTTTCAAATTAACATCTTTTATTATACTACCATTTCTCATCTCGATTGTTCTTTGGCTATATTTATGTGCTAACTCGTGTTCATGAGTTACCACTATAACTGTTGTTCCAATTTTATTTATCGCTTTTAATAATTCCATTATTTCAATTGATAAATCAGGGTCAATATTTCCCGTTGGCTCATCTGCTATAACTAAATCCGGATTATGCACTAAAGCTCTAGCTAAAGAAACTCTTTGCTGCTCACCACCTGAAAGTTGATGCGGATATTTATCATCTTTTTTATTAAGTCCTACTAAATTTAATATGTATGGAACTCTCTTTTTTATATCTTCTTCATCTATATCTGTAACACGCATAGCAAAAGCTATATTTTCATATGCTGTTAAATTTGGAATTAATCTAAAATCTTGAAATACAACACCTAAAGTTCGCCTTAAATACGGAACATCTCTTTCTTTAATTTTAGATAAATTATAACCATTAACTAAAATTTTTCCTTTAGTTGCCTTTTCTTCTCTTAGCATAAGTTTAATAAAGGTGCTTTTGCCTGCCCCTGAAGGGCCTAAAACAAACACAAACTCACCTTTTTTTATATGTAGCGAAACATCCTTTACAGCAATGATATTAGGCTTATATATTTTAGTTACATTAGTAAATTCTATCATTAAATTTCATTCCTTTATATATATAAAAGTAAAATTGCCCTTTAAACTAATTTAAAAGGGCAATTTCTAATCAATAATTAAAATCTATCTTGACTCGATTGTAGGTATTTTTTAACCATTAGTGCCACTTTAAATACTATTGCATCATCAAATTCTCTAAGGTCTAGCCCTGTTATTTTGCGTATTTTTTCAAGGCGATAAACCAGCGTGTTTCTGTGAACGAATAGGCCTCTTGAAGTTTCACTAACATTTAGATTGTTTTCAAAGAAACTTTGAATTGTAAATAAAGTTTCCTGATCTAAACTTTCTATAGAGCCTTGTTTGAATACTTCTTTTAAAAACATTTCGCAAAGTGTTGTAGGTAATTGATAGATTAATCTTGCAATACCTAAATTTTCATAGTTTACAATAGTTCTTTCAGTATCAAAAACTTTTCCAACTTCAAGAGCAATTTGAGCTTCTTTAAAGCTGTTTGCTAAATTTTTAATATTAACTATTTGCGTTCCTATGCCAACAACTGCTTTAATATAGTATTCAACATTTAAAGTATCGACAATTGATGCTGCTAATTTTTCAATATCTTTTGAATCAATACCTTTTTTAAGTTCTTTTATTAATAACGTATCTGTCTCACTTGTGTTAAAAACAAAGTCTTTTTGTTTATCTGGGAACAGATTTTGCACAACATCAAAAGTTGACATATCTTTTTGCTGTTCTACACGGATAATTAACACTACCCTTGGAACATCTGTTGCAAAGTGCATTTCTCTCGCTTTTGCATAAATATCCCCTGGCATAATATTATCCATAACTATATTTTTAATAAAGTTTAATCTATCAAATTTTTCATCATGGAATTGTTTTAAACTTTGAAGAGAAATAGCTAGAATCGTAGCGTATTTTTCTGCTTGTTCATCTGCACCTTCAACAAAAACATAAAAATCATTTCTTTTATTATTGCTAAAGCCATAGAAAGTGTATCCATTTCTAATAAACAGCTGAGAATTTGCCATTCTTTCTGATTGAACTCCATCTTTTAATGAATCTATTTGACTTAATTCATTACAAGAAATTACAACGCCCATTTCATCAGTTACACCGATTACTCTATCTATTGCATCTTTCATTTGTGAGATAACGCCTTGAAACATCCTATTCGACATAAAAAACTCCCTAATTTAGATTTTATAGTTATTTTACACAACAAGTGTCTATGAGTATATATATATATTACACAATAATTATAAAAAATGCAACAGTTTTTTACAATTTTTTTAATATTTTTATGTGCAAAACATAAATTTACCCATTTCCACCAATATATAGTAATACATTATTTTATATAATCACCTTATATTGTAAAATCCATATTAAAGAAAGATATTTATATTATCACAGATAATATAAATCGAAGTTTTCTTTTTGTGCATGATGTATTGCACGTAGTTTCTTATTAAGAAACACTGAAAACTACCGTAAAGTACGCGATATTTATATAATACAATGTAAATGTGTTGATTTTTTTATGATTATGTTAAAAAGACTGCTTTATCTTTAAAATTTCACTAATATTTAGTTTTTTATATTCACCTTCTTTTAAATTTTCATCTAAAAGAAGATTTCCTATTTTTATTCTATGTAATTCATCTACTCCTATACTAAAAACTCCAAGCATTCTTTTTATTTGATGATACACGCCTTGATGAAGAATTACTGTTGCAGTTTTATTATCATTTTCAAATGGAATTATACTTGCAGATTTTAAAATAGTGCCATCTTTTAAAGTTACTCCTTTTTCAAAGCCTTCTACAACTTCATTTGTAATAGCTGAATCTGTTTTAATAATATAAGTTTTTGGAACATGCTTTTTAGGACTTAGTATATCATGGGCAAAATTTCCATCATCAGTTAATAACACAAAGCCAGTTGAAGTTTTATCTAGTCTTCCTGCTGGAAATAAATTTCTTTTTGGAAAATCATTTTTAACTAAATCCACGACTGTTTTATCATTATTATCGTTAGTTGCACTAACAATACCTTTTGGTTTATTAAGCATTATATAAATAAATTCTTCATACTTATAATCTATGCCTTTAATATTTATTATATTATTAGTATCAGTTTTAAAATCAATTTTTGTTACCACTTCATTATTTATAATAACAGACTTTGAATTTATTATCTTTTTTGCATCTTGCCTTGATACGCTTAATATTTCACTAACTAGCTTGTCCAGTCTAATTTGCATATTTATTTCATTCCTTTATATATAATTATAGCCTTTTGTGACTAATTTTCTTGTTATATTATATCACAAAAGGCTTATTTTTTAAAATTATTCTTCAGGAAGGTAAAAAGTAGTGCTCGCCTCTGGTTCTTCTTCTATTGTTATATCTTCGCTCGCTTCTCCTAAAACTTCAGGAGTTTCGTCTGTAATTAATAAAGTTTGATTAACTCTTGTAGTTAAAGGTACTGCTATTCCGCCTGGATTTTCTAAAATATATGAGCCAATTAATTCATCTTTTTTAACAAGCATAACTATAACGCCCTCTTTATTTTCAACTCCATAATCTTGAATTTCAAATGTCCATTTTTCTACTTCATCATTTTTATGTTTACTTAGTGATAAACCATCTGCTTGTTTTACTTTTTCATCAAAATTTTCAAATTCAGCGTCGAACACCTTTGGAATTTTAACCTCTTTAACCTCTGCTGATTGCATATTGACAGTGTATCCTTTTTGGCTTATGTATTCTAACATATCCTCAGTTGTTTCCATATCAAAATCAACCTTTTGAGAGCCAAAAACTTCTTCTTCTGCAAAAAAGAAATTTCTAATACCTACACCTATCCCAAAAACTAATACAACCGCTAAAGCTCCAGACACTATTTTTTTAACATTCTTTTTATTAAGCGTAACAACAAACATTTATGTATTTCATTCCTTTCTGAATGTTTTAATCTCTTATGATAATAATTATTCATAAGCTAATAAAAATATAACTTTTTTTATTTTATTTTCTTTTTTACTTGTAAGAATTAATAAAAAGCTGTATAATATTATAAACTTTTAAATTTAAGGAGAAATATAATGGTAGTTATTACATTAGAAAATGGCAAAGAAATCAAATTAGAATTATATCCAGAAATTGCACCAATCACAGTTGCAAATTTTGAAGAATTAGTAAATAAGGGATTCTATAACGGACTTATTTTCCATAGAGTTATCGAAGGATTTATGATTCAAGGCGGTTGCCCAGATGGAACTGGTATGGGTGGTCCTGGTCATCAAATTAAAGGCGAATTTGCAAGAAACGGCGTTGAAAACAATTTAAAACACACTAAAGGTGTTATTTCAATGGCTCGTTCTGGTATGCCAAACTCAGCTGGTAGTCAATTCTTTATTATGCATGAAAATTCACCACATTTAGATGGTAGTTATGCTGCATTTGGTAAAGTAGTTGAAGGACAAGATGTTGTTGATGAAATCGCAACTTGCCAAACTGCACCTGGAGATAAACCTGTTGTTCCAGTTGTTATGAAATCAGTTGTTATAGTTTAATAATTTATTAAAAATGAGTATCTTTCGATACTCATTTTTTCTTTATTATGGTAAGAAGGCTAAAGGATCAGTTCTTGTTCCATCTTCTAAAATTATTTCAAATTGCAAGTGATTTCCAGTAGCCCACCCTGTTGCACCAACTTTTGCTATAACTTCCCCTTGCTCAACTTCATCTCCCTCTTTAGCTATTAATTCGCTGCAATGGGCATATAAAGTTTTCATTCCGTCTTCATGCTTAATAATTATATGTTGTCCATAACCATCTGTTGTATTTTCTGCAGTTTCAACTACTCCAGCTTTTGAGGCAATTATATCTGTTCCAAATGGAGCCGCTAAATCTATTCCATTATGTTCGGGATACTGGCCTGTAAATCCCCTACTCCATCTAAAATCAGTTGTAGGCCAGATGTATCCACTATCGCTAGCTTCAACTTCTAGTGCATTATTTTCCTGATGATATTCTTCATTAATTATTATATAAATATTTTCTCCTACACCTAAAACGCTGTATTCCCAAGTTTGTCCATAATCCTTGCTTGTAAACACAAATTTTTGTTCGGATGTTTCTAAGCCACTAGCCGTAACTATTACAGTGTCAGCATCTATATACATATTCATAGCATCATATGCCTCAGCTTTATCAAGAAGAGTACTTGAGAAATCTGCATCGCTAAATGTTTTTCCGCCATCATAAGTCACCATTATATTAGGCTTTCCATTAGTATGTTCAGTATTTGCAATTGCTATAAAGCCAACATATTCATTCATAAATCTAATACTTCTAGTGTATACTTCATCAAAACTTGATTGTAACTGCCAATTTTCATTAGTTTCTTTTAAAATATAAATTTTACCATCTTCGCTAACAAAAGATAAAAATGCTATTTCATCATTTATTTTTTCATAGCAAACTAATTGTTTTATTTGAATCCCAGAAATAATCTCTCCAAAATCAACTTCGTATTTTTCTATTTGCTCTAAATTTTCATAATGGTAAAACTCAACTATATCTGTATCCCTATCAATCGGCAGATTTGCAATGGCTATAGTTTCGGTTTGCGGTGAATAAAATCCTGTCGTACCCTTATTTTCAAATTCTATCCTTGACTGTGTTATACCTAAATCATCAAATGAATAGCCTGTTTTTTCAAACAATTCATTGTGTAGTACAAACTCTAAATCAAATAAAGCTCTATTATTAGTATTTATTTCCCATGTTGTCATAAGCCAGTTTCTATCTAGCCATTTAACATTATCTACATTATATATATCTTCAGTTTGCCCTGTAGTTTGTGGTAGTGGCGCTACAATTTCAACATCTGGTTGTTTTTCATTTGTAAATAACACAAAAACTAAAACTGCTATAACTACTGCAAAAACACTAGCAACTATTTTTTTAGGAGATTTAAATTTTAATATATTCATTATTCTTTTTTCTGGCTCTTTTTCTGCAAATAAAACTGCCACCATAGAATAGCTATTTTCTTTTATAGCAAAGTTTAATAAAGCTCTTGAATAATCTTTTTTATACTCATACCCTATCTTTTTAACAACTTGCTCATCGCAAGACATTTCCATATCTTTTGCCATTAAAATAAAACTTATCCACACTAAAGGATTAAACCAATGTATTACAGCTATTAAAAAACAAACTGGCTTAATAATGTAGTCTAGCCTTTTAATATGAGCATTTTCGTGCTTAATTATGTAATCTCTATCTTCATTTTCTATATTTTGGGGAAGATAAATTATAGGCTTTAATATTCCAAAAACAAAAGGAACACTAATTTCTTCGCACAAATAAATATTTCTTTTATATTTATAAGAAAACTTTATTGAATTTTTTATTTTTATTAAATTAAAGATAAAATATCCAAAAAACAATACTACTCCAAAAATCCAAATAATTATTTTATAATCAATTTCATTTGTAGTTAAATTAGCATTATTATTTAAAACCACTGAATTATTAAATTGATTATTTTGATTTGCAGTATATTCATTATTTTCAATTTGATTTATTATAGGATTAAATTCTATTTCTGGTATTATTATTTCGCTTTCAATTTCTGTTTGAGTTGACACAACAACCACATCTTGCACTTCTTTTGGAATAAAAGAACTTTCAACTTCAAAAGAAAAAGGCATTATTAATTTTGCAAAAACTAATATCCATAGATAGTAAAAAAAACTTTTGCTTTGCTTTTTTAATATAAATCTTATTAATAAAACTGCTAAAATCAAAACACTTGAAGAAATTGATAAATCTAATACAATATTAAATATTTTATCCATTATTATTTCTCCTTATATTCATCGATTAATTTTTTTAATTTTTCGGCTTCATCTTTTGATAATTTTTCTTCGCCCATAAAAGCTGCAATAAATTTTGGTAGAGAACCATTAAAATTAGAATTAACTATATCTCTGCTTTCCTTTTTCATCACTTCGTCTGCTTTTATTTTTGAAGTTATCAAGGAGTTAATATTTTCTAAAATATCTTTTTCTATTAATCTTTTTAAAACTGTATAAGTTGTTGATTTTTTCCAGCCCAGCTCTTTTTCACATTCTAAAACCAAATTTTTAGATGTTATCGGCTCTCTCTCCCATATTATTTTTAAAAACCTATATTCACTTTGAGCTAATTTTAGTTGTTTCACTTTATAAATCTCCTTTCGTTTTTTTTATTTAACAAACAGCTTAGTCTACATTTGTAGACCTACTCTTTAATTTAAGTCTACAACAGTAGACCAGATTTGTCAAGCTGTTACATAATATTTCACATTTTATTAAAACAAAAAACTCAAAACCATCTATTTTGATGATTTTGAGTTTTTATTATAAAATAAATTTATACACTCTAACTTTTCTTTTACCCTCTTCGTAAAGTTCATTATCTTTAGGTATATCTGCTATTTCTAATAATTCCCCACCGCATTTTTCACAAGTTTTGTAGGATGGGATATTATCAGGCCCACATGTGATAATTAAATTTTCCATACCATGACTTTTAGCTAAACTAAAAAGTAAATCACAACTTTTTGCTGCATAATTATTTCCGCGATATTCTTCTTCAATTAAATACCCTATATTTCCACCTATATAAGTTTTTTCATTATGACCTATTCTTAAATTGCATTTACCTATAACTATATCATTTAATAAACAAATATCAAAATGATAAGCTGGAAGCCAATTTTTATCAGGTTGGGCATCAGTTGTTTTTATTAATTTTAATTTAATTTCATTTGTTTTAAAATTATCTGTATTTTTAAAGTTCATAATCAGCCGTCCTATTAATAATTATTAAATATAGATTTAAAAGAGCTATCAGCTAAATTTTTTAAAACTAATTTTACGCAAGCTGCTGTTTCTTCATCAAGCTCTCTTATAGTTTTTCTTATTTTTTCATTATCTTTTATTATTGATTTTGAAAACTCCGATAATGTTTTTGCACCAGTAACGCTAATTATTGAATAAACAGCATCAACAAAAGTTTGTCTTTGTTCGTTTGTTAAAGAGTATATCCAAGAATTAAAAGTTTTGTCCATTATTGTAGCGCTATTATCAAAATTTTCAAGATATATAAAATCTGAATTTTCAACTTCCCATGAAAAAGAGTCGTGCTGATAAATGCTCATTCTCTCACTTTTTATTATTTTCACATGACCAATACTCTCAAAAAGTAAACTTACAAATGATGAATTTGGGCAAAAATTAATTATTTTATCTTTAATCCTTTGCATACCTTCTTTTTTTAGAATTTCTGGCATAAATCCAGGTGAATCAAAGGCGTGTACTTCTTTTATTCTATCTTGTAAATCTTCACTAATAGAGCCCGCTGCATATGTAGCAAGATTGCCTCCTTTTGAGTGACCGCCAAGATACACTGGGTGTTTTAATTTATCCATAACAAATAAAACATAGTCTGTTGCCGATTTTTGGCTTGGCACAAACTTATTAAACATCATATTAAAATCTTCTTTCCAACCAACTATCGTTGCATCTGTTCCTCTAAAAGCAATATAAATTTCAGAAGTCGGCAGCAGAAAAGTGAGTGCAGCAAACTGCTTTTCAACTGTTACATCAATAATATTTTCAAAATAATTAACTAAAACTTCTCTATATCTTCTACTTGCACAAACAGCAAATAATAATTCTCTATTCCCTAAAGGATTCCAAGGAATATTATCGAGCATTTCTGTAAAATATTCCGCTTTATATAAAGAATAAATTGGTATAAATGATTTTAATTCTTCTTTGCTTGGAATACATGGCTTTAAATTCATATAGCTTATTTGAGATAAAATAAGACTATCTACTGGATTAAATTTTTCTTCAAAAAAAGTTTTTTGATTATTTTGCGCATATTCTATCATATAATGCTTTACTTTGCTTAGTCTTGATATAATATCCATATCTTAAAAATCACTCCTTTATATATTTTTCCTATTCTACTTTTTTGCTACTACAATAAATTTAAAATAGCTTTTCTCTATTATGCCTTTTCACACTTAAAACTAAGCCTATTGCAACGTAAGTCACCACTACACTAGTTCCCCCTGCTGTAAAAAGTGGAAGTGTTACGCCAATAACTGGCAGTAATGATAAATTCATACCAATATTAATAACAATTTGAAATATAAACATTCCAAACACTCCTATACAGATAAACGAACCTGTTAAATCTGTGGCTTGCTTTGCTATGCTTAGAATTTTAAGGCAGACAATTAATATTAAAACTAAAACTGCACAAATTCCTACAAATCCAATACTTTCAGCTATAAAAGAAAATATAAAATCGTTATACATTAACGGCGTTATATTATGATTTTCGGCTAAAAACCCTTTTCCAAATATCTGCCCTGAACCTATTGAAATGGCTCCCATATTTTGCTGAAACATAATAGAGGAATATTCTTCTGGATTAAATAAGCCTAAAATTCTATTTTTTTGATAGTCGTCTAAATAATTCCATACAATAGGCAAAACTAAAATTACTGCACCAATACAACCCCATATCAATTTATAGCTAATTCCAGCTGCAAAAAACATAACCACAAGTATAAACACAAACACTAGTAAAACACCTGTATCACGTTGCATAGCAACAAAAATAAGTGGGATCACTGCTACACCAGCTAATTTTGTTAATGTTGGAACTTCATTTATTTTATTTTTGTATTTATTAAAAAAATATGCCATAGTGAGTATCATACTAATTTTCAAAACTTCGCTTGGCTGAATAGTTAATCCAAAAGGAAGAGCAATCCAAGATTTATTCGTTGTACCCTCAGGGGCAAAACCTATAAACATTGTCGCAATCATTAATCCGTAAGCTAAAACACTATGAAGTTTAAACATATCTGCTATATTTCTATAATCTAAAAATGAAATAAAACTCGCTAAAATAACTCCAAAAACACTTGCACCTAGCTGAACTAGGGCTGTTCTTGAAGAAGATAAAACGCTAGTGCTTTGAAAAATAGCATATAACGAGTATATTGATATACCACTGCAAATCATACATATTACAAGTAGCATATAGTCTGTTTCTTTATAAAAATTTATAGTCCTTTTAATCATTTTCCCTCTTATTTATTATTTATTATTAATTCTATTTATCTTATTATTATATATTACTAATTGAATATGTGCAATAAAGATTTTATTTTTGTAATTTAATTTTCAAATTTACACTTTTACTATCTATAATTTTGTGATATAATTGTTTAGATAATTTTTAAAAAGGAACGAATATAAATTGGAAACTTTTATAAGTAATAGCATTGAGGAAACTCGAAAAATCGCAAGTAATCTTTGCAAAACTTTAAATAATGATGATATAATATTTTTCACAGGTGGACTTGGGATGGGCAAAACTGCTTTTTGCCAAGGGCTTTGTGATGGATTTAATATTGATGTAGTGGCAACTAGCCCAACATTTTCTATTGTTAATCATTACACAAATAATATTAATAGTATATTTCATTTTGATATGTATAGAATTGAAAATGAAGATCAATTATTTAATATTGGTTTTGATGATTACTTAGATTATGATGGAATTTTAGCTATCGAGTGGAGTGAAAATATTAAAGATTTTTTTAATGATTACACAATTAAAATTGATTTTGAAAAATTAAGCGAAAATCAAAGGAAAATAACAATTGAAAGGGTTTAAAATATGTATATTTTAGCTGTTGATTCATCAACAAAACAAAGTAGTGTTTGCGTAATGAAAGAAACTGAATGTTTATATACAGCCGTTTTAAACACAAATGTTACTCATTCACAAAATTTATTAACCTTAGTTGAAAATGCCCTTAATATTGTAGGAATAACTCCTAATGATATAAATCTATTCGTTGCCACAACTGGCCCTGGCTCTTTCACTGGTCTTCGCATAAACCTTGCTTTAATTAAAGGTATGGCAATAGTAAACAACACTGCTTGCATAGGCGTATCCTCTTTAAAGGCATTAGCAAAGTCTACTTTTATTTTTGATGATGTTGTTATACCTTGCTTTGATGCAAGACGTGGACAAGTTTACACTGCTATTATCGAAGGTGACACTGTTGTACTTGATGATATTTGCTTAAAATCTCTTGATTTAGATAAATATCTACAAAATATCAAAAAAAACGTTTTTTTTGTTGGCGATGGTGCAAATTTATGCTATAATAATTTCAAAGAATTCAAAAATGTAAAACCAATAAACAATCAATTATTTTGTATCGCACATGGCGCAGCAATTTTAGGATACAATGAATTTAAAAATAATGGTGCAAAAACACATTTTGAGCTTGAGCCTAGTTATTTAAGGCTATCTCAAGCAGAAAGAGAACTAAAAGAAAAATTGGAGGGAAGTTTATGATAGCATTAGCAGCAGATCATGGCGGATACGAATTAAAAGAAGATATTAAAAAATATCTTGATAAGAAAAACATTCCATATATTGATACTGGTTGTTTTTCAAAAGAAAGCGTAGATTATCCAGATATCGTAAAACCTGCTTTAAAAAAGGTTGTTAGCAACGAAGCTGAAAAAGCAATTTTATTTTGTGGTACTGGTATTGGAGTTTCTATTGCAGCTAATAAAACAAAAGGTATTCGTGCCTGTGTTTGTAGCGAAACTTTTTCAGCAGAATTCACTAGAAAACATAATGATTCAAACACATTATGCTTAGGTGGTAGAGTTGTTGGAACAGGGCTTGCTATTGAAATCGTTAAAAAATTTTTAAACACAGAATTTGAAGGCGGACGCCATGAAAGACGTGTTGAAAAATTAATGGAAATTGAAAACAATAAATAATTAAAATATATAAACGAGAAAGGATTTTATTATTATGGCTAAAACATTAATATTAGATCACCCACTAGTGCAACATAAAGTTGCTATCATGAGAGACAAAACAACAGGAACAAAGGCTTTTAAAGAATTAGTTAGCGAACTTGCTACTTTAATCACTTATGAAGCTACAAGAGATTTAGATTTAAAAGATGTAACAGTTGAAACTCCTGTTGCAAAAGCGAATTGCAAAATGCTAAAAGGTAGAAAACTTGCAATAGTGCCAATTTTAAGAGCAGGTATTGGAATGGTTGAAGGTGTTCAAGCATTAATCCCAGCTGCAAAAATTGGACATATTGGACTTTATCGTGATCCTGAAACTCTTCTTCCAGTAGAATATTATTCTAAAATGCCTTCTGATATTGAAGATAGAGATGTTTTTGTTGTAGATCCTATGCTTGCAACTGGTGGTAGCGCTGTTGATGCTATTAATAAAATTAAAGAAAAAGGCGCAAAAAATATTAAATTTTTATGCCTAATCGCTGCTCCTGAAGGAGTTAAAAAATTAGAAGAAGCTCACCCAGATGTTGATATCTATTGTGCCGCTTTAGATGATTTTTTAAATGATCATGGATATATTGTTCCAGGTCTTGGAGATGCAGGCGATAGAATATTTGGCACAAAATAATAACACTAAAAAAGCTCTGAAATTCAGAGCTTTTTTTATTATGTATTTTTAACTGATTTTGCAACCATCATACTTACAACTGTATCACCACAAACATTTAAGCAAGTTGCAGGAGGATCCACTAAAAATCCTATAGTTGCAATTAAAGGAAATGCTTCTGGCGGAAAGCCCATAAGGCTAACTATTAACATTTCGCCAACTAACCCTCCTCCTGGAATTCCAGATAAAACTACCCCACTTAAAATAGCTATTAAAATTGATATAACATATATATCTATTCCAGCAAAATCTTGACCAAAAACACCAAATAAGAATGATATTTTTAAAATAGCAGCTAAAACGCTGCCGTCCATATGCATAGTTGCCCCTATTGGTAAAACGATATTGCTAACGTCTTTTGGAACTCCTATATCATCACACGCCTTAAAACTAACGGGCAGAGTTGCAATGCTACTTTGAGTCGCTAAAGATGTAACTGCTGGAGATAATATATTTTTAAAATATGTTTTCACCCCTATTTTACCATTAGCCCAATATGCATATGCGCTAAAAGCAACAAAGAAATACACAACACATAAAGGATAATATAAAATCATCGCCCTACCATATGCGCCTATTAAATTAGGGCCAAATTCTCCAACTAAATTTGCAAAATAAGCGCCTAAACCTATTGGAGCATAAAGCATTATTATTCCAACAAATTTCATCATAACTTTTCCCATGTTATTTAAAAAACTTGCAATTGGATTATTTTCTCCTAAAGATGAAACACAAAATCCAAATATAACTGAAAAAACTATAAGTGGAAGCATATTACTTCTTGATAATAATAAAGAAAAATCATTAACAGTTAACGCATTAACTATCTGCTCGGAAATTGATACTGTTTCAATTTCTCCTGCCATTTCTAAGGCTATATTAACGCCTTGCGCAGGTGGGAAAATTTTAACTGCAATTATTATTATAACTGCCGCTATTAATCCAGTTACAAAAAAATAAAACAACATCAAAGATAAAATTTTTCCAAGTCGTTTTTTATTAACCATACTTCCTACAGCGCTTGAAATTGTAAAAAACACAAGAGGAACAACCGATGTGAACATTAAATTTAAAAACACATCTCCAAATGGCTTTAATATAACAGCATCTTCTTTTAAAATTAATCCTATAATACTTCCTATTAATATAGAAGTAATTAAAATAATGGGAAATCTAAAATTATCTAATGTTTTGTTTTTCATTAGTAATCCCCTTTCTTTTATTAAAGATATCATTTTGTATCTTTATTTATAAAAAAGTGAATTTCACCGTCTATTAATTGATATCCTATATATTCATTTTCTAAAAGTTTTGAAATTTCTTTTGTGTTTTTTATATCTATTTTTTTAACTATTTTTTTATTTTCTATTTTGTTTTTTAGACTAGCTTTTTTTAAAAATATGTAAGTGGGGGTTATATTTTCAACTCCCCTTAACGCCCTTAATTTGAAATTTTGTTTAAATAACGGATTAATACCCCAATTTTCTTCAAATCTTAAAAAATGCACTATAACACTTTTTTCTTTTTTTAAAGATTGCATATTAAATAAATTTAAAAACAAAGAATATATTTCATCATTTTTTTCTTTTGAATAAATATATCCACAAACCATAACTTCATTTAAATCGTTATTTAATATATCTTTTATATTCCAATATGAATTATTAATGGTAAAAAAACTTTCATTTATGCTATGTAGCCAGCTTATGGCAATTAAATTTTCGTCTAAAAAAACTCCCCACCACTCGCCTTTTTCAAAAACATTTTGCACAAACTCTTCATTAACTGGATTATAATAAGTGTCATTAAGATATGAGTATGCATTTATTATCTTATCTTTTTCATCAATTAAAAGCCGCCTTACATAATAAATTTTATAAAAATCCTTATTATTAATACTATCACCACCCTATAAATCCTAGTATATGCATATAATTTTAATTTTAGTGGTGTTTTTTTTATTCTACTATAAGTAGAGTTATTATTTTGTATTAATTATTGAATTTAATTTTTAATTATTATAAAATAATAACTAGAAAGGATTTGATTTATATGAATAAAATAAGCAATTTAACTACTGGCGAATTAATAGCTTTTAAGCGAAAGGAAAAAGGCTATACTCAAATAGAATTTGCAAATTTAATAGGTGTTTCAAATAAAACAGTTAGCAAATGGGAAACTGGCGCTGGTATGCCTGATATATCTCTAATTTTGCCTATTTCAAAAGCATTAGATTTATCAGCAGATGAACTATTAAAAGGAAAGCCGAGCTATATAAATATATTAAAATCAAATTTAGCATTATTTTATAAAAATAAAAATTCAGATTTTAATAGTGTAAAAAAGGAGATAATCTGTTTTAATATTATTAATTTTCTTTTAATCTTATTTTTATTTATAATTTGCTATTATTTCACTATAAATATGGATTATATTTCTAGCGTGATACATAATGTTGGAGTAAAAATTGATTTATTTTGCAATATAATTATATTTATTGTATTTATTTTCATTGTATATTTTCTTATATTATCTCAAGCTAAAAATTTAAATTACATTTATTCTATTGTGCATTTTATCTTTTCAATCTCATCAATTTTAAGCTACACTAATATTCTTAAAAACCTTGATTTATCTATTGATTTTAATCATACATTTGAATTTTATTTTAAGGAATATTTATTATATTATTTTATTGGCTTATTTATCACCATTATTTTATATCAAATAAAACCAAAAAAGACAGAAAACTAGTTTTCTGTCTTTTAGTATATTATTTAGCTACTTTTCTTGCCTCAAGAAGTATTATTCTATTGTCTACAACTTTTGTTATTAAATATTCAAAATAATCATCAACATAAATATCGCCAACATCGGCAACTTTATTTAATTTATCCATTATATATCCTGAAATAGTTGTGTATTCTTTTGTGAATATAGGATTATTTTCAAAAACAGACACAAAGAAATCTTCAATAGAAGCTTCACCCATTAATTCATATACATCTTCTTTGATTAATCTTATTTGTTGTGGCACTTCGTCGTGTTCGTCCCAGATATCGCCTACTAATTCTTCTAAAATATCTTCTAAAGTTACAATACCTAATGTTCCGCCATATTCATCAGTTACTACCGCCATATGAACTTTATCTTTTTGTAATTCTTGCATTATTGTGATAACTCTCTTTTTAGGTGGAACATAAAGACACGGCTTTAATAACTCTTTTAAAACTATATCTTCATTTTTAAGTAGTTTTGAAAAGAATTCTTTTTGACTGATAAAACCTAATATTTTATCAATTGAGCCTTCATAAACTGGCATACGACTAAAGTTTTGATTTAAGAATTGCTCTTTTATATAATCTATTGAGCTTTCAATACTAACTGCAAAAATATCAACTCTAGGAGTTAACACCTCTGATGCTGAAATATCATTAAATTCAATAGCACTTTGAACTAATTCTGCTTCATCTTCTTCCATTACGCCTTCATCTTCAATAACATCAATAATGCTCATTAATTCTTGCTCTGTTACACTAGGGCCTGATTCACCTTTTGAAAGCTTTTCAGCCACTTTATTTTTTAAGAATGTTAAAAGCTTTATAATTGGATTAAATATATTAGATAAAAATAATAATACTCCACTACATGTTTTTAAAAAAGATTCAGCATTTTCATTAGCTAATGATTTAGGAAGCACTTCCCCGAATATAATAACTACAACTGTTGTTATACCTGTTGCAATACCAACACCACTTGTGCCAAATGCGTCTGTGAAAATAAAAGTTGTAAGTGATGTAAAAAATATGTTTACAATATTGTTTGAAATTAATAAAGTTGATAAACTATTATCATAGTTTGTAATAGCCTTTAGGGCTCTGCCTGCTTTTTTATCCCCATTTTCCACTTGATTTTTAAGCCTTATTCTATTTGCAGCTGTTAGAGCTGTTTCGCTCGCTGAAAAGAATGCTGACAAAGATAAAAGAAAAAGTAAAAGTAAAATAACCGACCAATAACTGTCCAAAATGAATTTCTCCTTATGTTTTTATAAAATTTGATTAATAATATAATACTACATTTTATTTGTGTTGTAAATATGAATTAAATATTGTATACTATAATGTAGAAATATAATTATTTATAAATAAATATATACTATTTTTAGAGGTGAGTCAATGAAAAATAAATTTAAAGAACTTTTTACACCTAATGTATTAGCGAATGCTTTATCGCTTATACTAGCTGTTTCTTTTTTTGTTATTATTAATAATATTGAGATAGTGTCTGGTTATATATCTTCTTTTATAAGCGTCATTTTGCCTTTTATTATCTCCTTTTCAATTGCATATATTTTAAATTCACCAATAATATGGTTTGAAACGAAAATTTTTTATAAGTTAAAAGCTAAAAAAAGAAAAACCTTATCAATAATTATTGTGTATCTCTTATTTTTATTTTTCCTTGTGGCATTGATATTTGCCATAGTTCCACAAATAATTGAGACAATGACAGTTATTTCAAACTCACTACCTTCTTTTTTAACTGAAGTTTCTAAAGAAATATCTGTTTTTTTACAAACCTTAAACTTAAATGCTGAAATTGAAACTCAACTTGAACAAGTTTGGAATGATTTTGTTTTATATCTTACTAATTTAGTTATTGATATTATCCCAAATTTATTAAACTTTTCTATCACTTTAGGCGTTTCAGTTATTAACACATTAACAGCAATTATCGCCTCTATATATATGCTAGCTGGCAAAGATAAATTAATTTTTCAAGTTAAGAAATTAATATTTGCTTTTATGCCTTTTAAAAGAGCCGATAGATTAATGGTTATTGCAAGGCGCAGTAATAGAATTTTTTCAGGATTTATCGTTGGGAAAATGATTGATAGTCTTATTATTGGAATCATTTGTTTTGTAGGTATGCTTTTTATCCATCAGCCTTTTGCTGTTTTAATTTCTGTCATTATAGGTGTCACTAACATGATTCCATTCTTTGGACCTTTTATTGGTGCTATACCTTGTGCTTTTATATTATTATTAGTAAATCCTATGACCACTATTATATTTGTGATATTTATAATTATCTTGCAACAAATCGATGGAAATATTATAGGGCCTAAAATCTTAGGCGATTCAACTGGACTTTCCCCTTTATGGGTTTTAGTTGCAATTATTGTTGGTAATGGCTTATTAGGTGTAATTGGTATGCTTATAGGTGTTCCTACATTCGCTGTTTTATATAGTATTGTTTCCGATATTATTAAATCAAGATTGCGCGATAAGTCTATCGAAACCGACACTAAATCGTATACAATAAAAATAGATAAATTTTATGGAGAAAAAGTAGAAAAAAATGAATCAAACTAAAAGAAAATTTAGAAGATATTTTTTAGCAATTATTATGCTAATTATAAGCGTATACGCAACTATTTTTATTAAAGACACCTTAGATTCTTTAAACCCAGATGAATCACTCCCTTTAATAAATGTAACCGTTGGATACACTAACCCCCAAGTTAAACGAACAGGATACACATGGCAATTTGGAGCAAGAGATGTAAGAGCACCTTTTCTTCACCCACCTGACGTTGCACTAATTTCACTTGAAGCACCTACTAATACGCCAATTTTAATAGGGTTTTCAACTGAATATGAAGTTTTAAATGTGTCTTATGCAGATGAACAAACTGCCCTTTCTTCTGGCGAATACACATCGATTATTGGAATCCCTCAAACACCTAACGAAGAAGGAGTTTATATTTATCAAATTGATGTAACTTTTGAAGATGGAAACGTTTTATATTACTTTGCTATTGATGTTACAAATAATCCATATTCATAAAATAAAAATGATGGCTTATAGCTTATTACTCATAAAGAAACTTTAATAAAATACTA
>CAYJGG010000002.1:0-10036 GCA_964369915.1 uncultured Oscillospiraceae bacterium
CTTGCTTTTGTGATAATATTTTTTCGCTTGCCAATGTTTTTCACCTCTCTTAAAAATTTTTAGCATTTTTAAAATGCCTTGTAAAAAACTGTTCAAATAAAAAAACTTATTCTTCAAAGAAATCTAAGAAAAATAAGCATAATAAATTTATATTTATCGCTTTAATTCTCGGTAGGCATTAAAATTAATTTACGCTTAAAAGCACCTACTGTCTTTGAACAGCATTAATATTATATAATAAACTCCTTTATTTGTCAAGGGTTTTATTATTTTTTAATAAATAAAAGGCTATCTTTTGATAGCCTTTCAAAAATTTTTAAATTAAACGCCAAATTTTGCGCTATTTAATTTTACGCCAGGTCCCATTGTTGTTGCGATTGAGCAAGAACGTAGGTATTGACCTTTAGCTGCAGATGGTTTAGCTTTAACGATTGCTTCCATAACAGTTGCAATGTTTTCTGATAATTTTTCTTTACCAAAGCTAGCTTTACCAACTGGAACGTGAACGATGTTAGCTTTATCTAGTCTGTACTCGATTTTACCAGCTTTTGCTTCTTTAACAGCTTGGCCAACGTTTGGAGTAACTGTACCAGCTTTAGGGTTTGGCATTAAGCCTCTTGGTCCTAAAACTCTACCTAGACGGCCAACAAGGCCCATCATGTCTGGTGTAGTGATAAGAACATCAAAATCCATAAAGTTTTCATTTTGGATTTTTTGAACCATATCTTCAGCACCAACTAGTTCTGCACCAGCTTCTAATGCTGCTTTTTCAGCATCGCCTTTAGCGATAACTAAAACTCTAACATCTTTACCAGTACCGTGTGGTAGTACAACAGCACCACGAACTTGTTGGTCTGCGTGACGTGAGTCAACACCTAGACGAACGTGTAGTTCAACTGTTTCATCAAATTTTGCTTTAGCAGTACCAACGCAAACTTCGCAAGCTTCTTCTAAATCGTAAAGTTTTGTTTTATCAACAAGTTTTACGCTATCTAAATATTTTTTACCGTGTTTCATTATTATCCTCCTGTGGTTAAACGGGAAACCCCTCCCACTTTTAATGAGCCTAATTATTTAATTAGGGATTATTCTTCTACTGTAACGCCCATGCTTCTTGCAGTACCAGCGATCATTGACATAGCAGTTTCGATTGAAGCTGCATTTAAGTCTGGCATTTTAGTTTCAGCGATTTTTCTAACTTGTTCTTTAGTTAGTTGTCCAACTTTAGTTTTGTTAGGAACGCCTGAAGCTGATTCAAGACCTAATTCTTTTTTGATAAGAACTGGTGCAGGTGGTGTTTTTGTTATAAAGCTGAATGTACGGTCTGCATACACTGTAATAACAACAGGAATGATATAACCGATATCTTTTTGTGTTCTTTCATTGAACTCTTTTGTGAACGACATGATGTTTACACCGTGTTGACCAAGAGCTGGACCTACAGGTGGTGCTGGAGTCGCCTTACCAGCTGGAATCTGGAGCTTAATGTATCCAGTTACTTTTTGAGCCATTTTAAATACCTCCGAAAAATGTGGTAAGCTATCGAATGAGACCTTTTCTCACTCTCCCACGGCAAATATTCCTATTTACCCTACAAAAAATTTATATTTGTGACTCTTACCGTTTGTTTTAAATTAAATTGGTTTTACTTGTAATAAATCAAGTTCTGAAACAGTTTCTCTGCCAAACATTGATATTCTTACACTTACTTTTAGGTTTTCAGTATCCATTGCATCTACAACACCGATAAATCCTAGTAATGGGCCTTCTGTTATTTCAACATTATCTCCCACTTTGAAATCGACTTTTTCAGTCTTAGTTTCAACGCCCATTGCGTCCACTTCCCTTTGAGATAGCGGAGAAGGTTTTGAAGAAGATGCTCCAACAAATCCTGTTACGCCACGAGTGTTACGCACGATATACCAAGTGTTATCATTTAGAATCATTTTAACGAATACATAAGAAGGGAAAAGTTTTTGTTCTGTTTCCTTTCTAACGCCGTCTTTAATTTCAACTAAAATTTCCACTGGCACTTTGATATCTTGTATCAAATCGTGCAAGCGACGGTTTTCAACCACTGCCTCAAGGCTGCTCGCTACCTTATTTTCATAGCCGGAATATGTGTGTACAACATACCATTTTGCCTCTTCCATAGTTACACCTCGCTTTTAATTAAATGGTTTGAAAGACAAGATCAACTAGAACAAAAGTTAAAATTGTGTCTAGTCCGAAGATAAAAATTCCAAGACCTACAGCTACAACTATAACAACGATAGTGTTATTGATGATTTGCTGTTTTGAAGGCCAAACAACTTTTTTAGCTTCGCTTCTTACTTCTTTAAAACTAAAGAAGTCTTTGATGCTAGAGAAAAATGATTTTTTTTCTTTTTTGTCTGCCATAATTTTCACACTCCTTACTTAGTTTCTCTGTGTTGAGTGTGTTTTTTGCAAAAACGACAGTATTTGTTAAGTTCTACTCTGTCAGGAGTATTCTTTTTGTTTTTCACACTATCATAGTTACGCTGTTTGCATTCTGTACATGCAAGTGTAATTCTAACTCTCATATCGGCACCTCCATTAAAGTTAGCCTCCCTCTGTGCGCTGCAAAAATTTTTTGCATAAAAAAACGACCTGCGATAGAGGTACAATTAATATAACATAAAATGCCCTCTAAGTCAATACTAAAACACACTCTTTTATGGTAAAAAATGTGAATATATAATTAATAGTATATAAAGAGTGAATTTGCTTGACTTTTATTTGATTTTTATACTATTATTATAGGTATAAATTATATTATTATATTTAATATCTTATTATAATTTTTTAAATTTTATAATACACTTAAAATATAATTAAAATTCTAGGAGGGCTGTATGGCTAAAATTAAGGTATGTGTTTTATTTGGTGGAGTTTCAAATGAGCATGAAGTAAGTTTAATGAGTGCAAAAAGTGTTGTGGATAATATCCCAACTGATAAATATGATGTTGTAAAAGTGGGAATAACTAAAAAAGGCAGATGGCTGTTTTTTCCAGGAGTGAGTGATGAAATTTTAAATAACTCTTGGCACGAACATCCAGACTGTGTGCCTTGCTTTATAAGCCCAGATGCTGCAACAAAGGGTTTAGTTAAAATGGTTGATAAGGATATGATAATTGAAAAGATAGATGTTATCTTGCCTGTTTTGCATGGGAAAAATGGAGAAGATGGCACTATTCAAGGCCTTTTAGAGCTTTCAGGAATTCCTTATTGCGGATGCGAAGTTTTAGCGAGCAGTGTTTGTATGGATAAAGTTTTTGCTAATAAGGTTTTAGATTGGCATAATATAAAAAGATCAAAATGGGATTTTATGAATGATTTTGAAAAAGAAAATCTTGAAGAAATCGAAAAAAGACTTAGAAAAAATCTGGGATATCCTATATTTGTAAAGCCTTCAAAATCAGGCTCTTCTGTTGGCGTTTCAAAAGTTTTAAATAAAGAAGAACTTTCAAAAGCTGTAAATATAGCGCTAGCTCACGATGATAAAGTTATATTTGAAGAGTTTATTAAAGGGCATGAAGTAGAGTGTTCTGTGTTTGGTAATCGCCCAGAATTATATGTAAGCGAAGTTGGCGAAATTGGAGCTAGTAGCGATTTTTATGATTATGAAGATAAATACATACTAGGAACTTCAAAAAATTATATTCCAGCACATATTGATGAAAACATAAGAGAAGAAATTAGAAAGATTGCAAAAGAAGCCTTTACAGCTTTAGATTGCAAAGGTCTTGCAAGAGTTGATTTCTTTGTTGATGAAAATAATAATATACTTTTAAATGAAGTAAACACTATGCCAGGGTTTACAAATATTAGTATGTATCCTAAAATGATGATGCACAATGATAATATGAGTTATCCTCAGTTAGTTGATGGAATAATCCAGCTTGCATTAAAATAATTAAATTAACAAAGGGGATAATTTATGCGTAATAAAGCTATTGGGGTTTTTGATTCAGGCGTTGGTGGATTATCTTGTGTAAAAGAGCTTTTTGATATATTAAAAAATGAGGATATTATTTATCTTGGCGATACGAAAAGAATGCCTTATGGGGTAAATAGTAAACAAATTTTAACAGAATATACAATAAATAATATTGATTTTCTAAATAGTAAAGATGTTAAAATAGTAGTAGCAGCTTGTGGAACAGTTAGCACAAATGTTGATAAAGCTGAATTATTAAATTTAAAAACAGAATATCTTGATTTAATTTTGCCAACTGTTAAAAAAGCGATAAGTTTGACTAAAAATAAAAAAATAGCTATAATAGCAACTAACTCAACTGTAAATTCAAGAGTTTTTGAAAAAATATTTAATGAGATGGATAAAGAATTAAACGTTTTATCTATCGCTTGCCCAGAATTAGTAACGCTTATTGAAAAAGGCCATATAAATGATGAAATCATAGAAAATAAAGCGAGTGAATATTTAAAAGATGTTATAGATTTTAAAGCCGACACTTTAATTTTAGGCTGCACTCATTTTCCTATAATTTCAAGCGTTATAGAGAAAATTTTAGAAAACAAAGTTAGTTTAGTTAATTCAGGAGAAGAATTAGCAAAAGAGATAAAGCGATTTTTAATAGATAATGATTTATTAAAACAAGATAAGGAAAAAGGAAGTGCAAGCTTTTTTGCAACTAGTAATATCGAAGGATTTAATAATATTTCAAAGATATTTTTAGGAGAAGATAAAAAAGCTAATGCAGTATTGGTGAAAATAAATGAAAGAGAATGCACTAATTAATATTAAAAGTTTAATCACCACTGACGGTGAAGAAGAAACTGTTGATTTAATTACAACAGGCAGTTTTTATGAGAAAAATGGAAAATATTATATAGTTTATAAAGAGAGTGAAGCCACTGGATTTGAAGGCTACACCACAACTATGAAAGCGTGGAAAAATGGAGTTTCGATAACAAGATATGGAGAAAGACCTTCAACTTTAGTTATCGAAAAGGGTGCTGCAAATTTATGCAACTATCCAACTCAATTTGGTAATATCGTTTTAGATATAAACGGAATTGGAATTGATAATAAACTAAATACACACGGCGGAGATTTAGAGTTTGAATATAGTTTAAATACTAATGGAATGCTAGTGAGCGAAAATTATATAACAGTTAATATTAAGGAGATATAAATGGATTATAAATATTTTAACGGACAAGAAGTGGCAAAAGACGAAGTTAAATCTATGATAAATTCAGCTATTAATAAAGCAGTTGAAAAAGGCGATTTAACAAAAAGTGCCGATTTAAAAGATTTTATTGTTGAAGTGCCGGCTGATTTATCATTTGGCGATTTTTCGAGTAATGCGGCAATGGTGAATTCAAAAAGTTTTTCAAATAATCCAAGAGCAGTGGCAACAGCTATTTTAGAAAATCTAAACTTTGAAAACACATATTTTGAATCTGCAAGTATTGCAGGACCTGGATTTTTAAATTTTAAATTAGATAAAAAATACTTTGAAGATGTTTTAAAGGCTGTTTTAAATCAAAAAGAAAACTATGGCAAAACAAATTATGGGCAAAATAAAAAATACAATGTTGAATTTATTTCAGCAAACCCAACTGGACCTATGCATTTAGGAAATGCAAGAGGTGGTGCTTTAGGAGATATTTTAGCAGAATGTTTAATTTGGTCAGGCTATGATGTAACTAGAGAATTTTTAGTTAACGATGCTGGAAATCAAATTGAAAAATTTGGCGATAGCTTAGAAGCAAGATATATGCAAATTTTTGATGAAAGCTATCCTTTTGATGAAAAATTTTATCAAGGGGCAGATATAACAGCGAGTGCAAAAGAGTTTTTTGATATTCACGGAGATAAATATAAAGACGTGGATAAAGATGAAAGAAAAAAAGCAATAGTTGAATATGCATTGCCAAAAAATATTAAAGCAATGAAAGACCACGTTGAAAAATATAATATCAAATATGATTTATGGTTTTCAGAAAAAGAAATGCTGCAAAGAGGCGATGTAGAAAAAGCGATAAAACGATTAACTGATAATGGCTACACTTACGAAAGTGAAGGGGCATTATGGTATAAAGGAACGGCGCTCGGCGAAGAAAAAGACGAGGTGTTAGTTCGTCAAAATGGAATATCAACATACTTTGCCTCAGATATAGCTTATCACTATGATAAACTAGCAACAAGGGGCTTTGATAAGGCTATTAATGTTTGGGGTGCAGACCACCACGGACACGTTTCAAGGATGAAAACAGCTATAACAGCCCTTGGATTAAATGGCGATGATTTAGACGTTGTTTTAATGCAACTTGTTAAATTAATAGGCGATGAAAAAGATGAAAACGGAAACACTGTTTTAGATGAAAAAGGCAATGCTAAAAAGGTTGAAATTCGTATGTCTAAAAGAACTGGTAAAAGCATCACACTAGCAGATTTACTAGATGAAGTGCCAATAGATGCAACGAGATTTTTCTTTAATTTAAGAGAGCCAAATACACAGTTTTTATTTGATTTAGATTTAGCAAGAGAAGAATCAAGCGATAATCCGGTTTACTATGTTCAATATGCGAATGCTAGGATTTCAAGCATACTAAGACAATTAAATGAGCAAGGATTAAACGCTGAAAATATTACAGATGCCGATTTATCTCTTTTAACACAGCCAGAAGAAATCGAATTAATTAGAACGCTTTCATATATGCCAGGAGAAATTGTTTCTGTTGCAAAAAGCTACGATTCTTCAAAAATCACAAAATATTCAATCAGCATAGGCGCGGCTTTTCATAAATTCTATAATGCTTGCAGAGTTAAAACTGATGATGAAAATCTATCAAAAGCAAGATTAAGTTTATGTATAGCTACAAAACACGCTATTAAAAACTGCTTAGAAATTATGAAAATTTCAGCACCAGAAAAAATGTAAAAAAACTAGACGGATAATTTATTTTATCCGTCTTTTAATATAAATAAAACTTTCATTGAAAACACAAAATTTTAGTATATAATCTATAATATAAATCGAAGGTTTTCTTTTGGGCAAGAAGAATAGCCCAAAGATTGCACAGAAAACACAAAAAACTAATAATAGATATTATCTTTGGATAATATAAACCGAAGTTTTCTTTGAGTGCAGGATGTATTGCACGCAGTTTATTTTATAAAGTAAACACAGAAAACCACAATAATGTAAAGATAATTTATAAAAGGAGAGCATGATATGAAGATAAAAAAAGAATACACCTGCGCACTGCTATTATCGATGGATTTACTAGGTGGCAAATGGAAAATGAGAATACTATGGCATGTTTTAAATGGAGATAATAGATTTTCCCTGCTTCAAAAAGGAATTCCAGACATAACTCATAAAATGCTAGTTACCCAGTTAAAAGAATTAGAGCAAAGCAATATACTAATACGCACTGTTGAATGTGAAAAACCATTAAAAGTAGTATATTCTTTATCAACTGAATATAAAGGGCTTATTCCACTTGTTGAAGGGTTTTGCAGTTTTTCAAAAGAATATGCCAATGAACATAATATAACTCTTAATGATATGTAGGTACAAAAAAGTACGTTATTGATTAATATTCTATAGAAGATATATAATAAGGGTACAACAAATAAAGGAGGTATGAGAATGAATTATCCAAGAACTTTTTCTCATATAGGTTTGTCTGTACCTAATTTAGAACAGGCGGTAAAATTTTATAGCGAAGTAATGGGATGGTATATTGTTATGCAGCCATCAACTATAAAAGAAGAAAATACATCAGCAATCGGTATTATGTGTGAAGAAGTGTTCGGTAAAGGACACGGAGATTTTAAAATCGCTCATATGGTAACATCAGATTCAATTGGAATAGAATTGTTTGAATTTGTAGATAACAATAAAGAAAGACAACCATTCCAATTTAAAAACACAGGAATGTTCCACTTTGCTGTTCAAGATCCTGATATCGAAGGAATGATTGAAAAAATCGTGGCAAATGGCGGAAAACAACGTATGCCAATTAAAGAGTATTACCCAGGTGAAAAACCATACAGAATGTGTTATGTTGAAGATCCATTTGGGATTGTTTTTGAAATATACACTCATAGCTATGAAGTGACATATTCTAAAGGCGCTTATTAATAATTAAAAAAATTAGCACTGATTTTAATCAGTGCTAATTTTTATTTTTTAAAATATTCATTTGAATCTTTTGGAGCATTTTCTCTATTTTTGCCATCGTATTCACGTAAAACATTGCAAACAGTTATCTTGTAATTTTCAAAAAGTTTTGCTTTACCTTCACTTTGACTCATTCTATGTTCTAAATTATTACGCCATTTTTCAATAGATTCTTCGCTATCCCAAACGTTCATAGATAAAATTTTGCCTTCTTCATTAAGGCTTTCGAATCTTTCTGCAGATAAAAAACCGTCTACATCTTTTAGCATTGGTTTTAGCATTGCTGCAAGGTCTAAATACTTATTAAAGCCTTCTTTTGTTGGGGTAACTTCAAATAATACTACAATTTTACTCATTATTTTTTCTCCTTTTTAATTCGAGGGGCAGGATCAGATAAATTTTCTATTGCGCCCCCAGCCACCGCCCAAAAATATATAGCGGCAGTAGTTGCGTAGGGTGAATAACGTTTTTGATATTTTTTAAATAACTGCGGTGTGATTTTCTTATGTCGATAAACCATACGCATCCCCCTTAAAATAGCTAAATCTCCATAACTTATAATATTAGCTCGATTTAAAGAGAATGTCATTATCATTTCGGCAGTCCAAACACCAATACCTTTTATTTTACTAAGAGTTTTTATAACTTCTTCATCGCTTAGATTTTCTAAATCTTCTAATATAAGCTCTTTTGTTACAACGCTATTTGAAAAAGTTTTTATATATTCCGCTTTTCTAAAAGTCATTCCGCATTTTTGCAAAGTGTCTATATTAGAATTTGTAATGCTTAAAGGAGTTATTTCGCCAAGCGTTTCATTCATTCTTTTAAAAACAGTTCTTTGAGCGGCAACCGAAATTTGCTGACCTATTATATGATGAACAACACTAGAAAATAAATCATCATCAAGCTCTCTATTTATTATCCCAATTTTATCAATAATTTCGCCAAGCTTTTTATCTTTATTTTTTAGATAAGTAATTTCTTTTTCGCCATACTGAAAATACATAAAAAACCACTCCTTTTAACTATTTTTAATAATTATATCATATAAATTAAAATAAATCTTCTAAAATTTTAGAAATTTAATTATAAAATGAAAGAAAAATTCTCGGCTAAAATTAACCAAGAATTTCTCTTAATGATTTATGAATGTTGAGAAGTATTATAAATTAGGTGTCTTGCTTTTTAGTTGCAAAGGGCTATGAATATTTATAATATGCTCTTTGATAATTTGACATTTTTCCTATTATAGTATAAAATGCTGTAATAGAGAAATATATTATAATAGTGATTAAATATTTAGTCAATAAGGTACTAAGGGAAAGAAAGGTTACTAATGGATAAAATCAAAGTAAATTCAGAAATTGAAATAACGCTTAAAATGATAGGCGGAAAAGCAAAACCATTAATTTTATATATGCTAATAGAAGACGGCGCTTTAAGATTTAAGGATTTAATGGCAGCGGTAACGCAAGTTTCTCAAAAAACACTAACAAACCAATTAAGAGAGCTTGAAGCAGACGGATTAATTAAAAGGGAGGCTTTTAGCGAAATTCCCCCTAGAGTTGAATACTCGGCAACTAATAAAGGAAAAACGCTTTTTCCAATATTAGATTTAATGTGTGCTTGGGGCGAAAAAAATAAAGATGATAGGTTTGAAATAATAAACCCGCAATGTGAATAACGTTTTTAATTTGTATTTTCACAGTTGCAACTTTAACAAGATTTGCATTTAATATATTTATAGGATAATAAAAAATCCCAAACTAATTATTAGTTTGGGATTTTTGTTAATTTATTGCAAAAAAATAAGAACATCATAAGATGTTCTTACGGCATGGTGGGTAGGATT
>CAYJGG010000002.1:10136-72373 GCA_964369915.1 uncultured Oscillospiraceae bacterium
CTAAAAAATTGCAAAAAAATAAGAACATCATAAGATGTTCTTACGGCATGGTGGGTAGGATTCGCTTTTTAATAAAAAGCCGCGTCCTAAAAACAGTCCACTGGACTGTTTTCTAAACGGACTGTTCGAATCCGTTGCTTTTAAAAAAGCAACACTCCCACCTAAAAAATTGCAAAAAAATAAGAACATCATAAGATGTTCTTACGGCATGGTGGGAGCAGATGGATTCGAACCATCGAAGTCGTCGACAACAGATTTACAGTCTGCCCCCTTTGGCCGCTCGGGAATGCTCCCCCATTTTGGAGCTTGTGGACGGATTTGAACCCCCGACCTGCTGATTACAAATCAGCTGCTCTACCGACTGAGCTACACAAGCAAACTTAATGCTTAATAAATATACCACAGCTTTTAAAATATGTCAACACTTTTTTTAAAAAAATTAAAAACTTTTCATTTTTTTTTCAAGAAATTTAATTATTATAAAATCTTCGACCTAAAACCCATAAATTTCTTTTATATCAAGGCAGACAATCGAGTAATACTTTACGTATTGCGAGTGAGGATAACGAGGATATATAAAAAATTTATAAGTTTTAAGCGGTTAGGATTATGAGATTAAGGCTAGAATTACTCATATAATCCTAACACGTTTAATAACATCAAAGTCCTTGCGCTATCTGCGTTAATAGTTTTTGCAAGATTAGGAGTAAGGATATTTTTAATTATTAGAACCCTAATTTTTATTTGATAGTAGCTAATATTTCCTTTAGTGAAGTAAAGGTGCCTTATTGACTTAATTTTAAATTGCAATTATAATAAATTTAGCTATTACAGTATTTTATACGGTAATGATGAATGTTAAATAAGTAAAATTTATTAGTTTAAGGATTTATTTTTAAACTTTGAGTTTTGCAACAAAATGCACAAGGCAAGAAGAAAAGGATGGTTAAAATTATGGAAAAAAGCAAAGTTTATTTTACGGATATGCGAGCGCTACCAGGAACAAATCTACTATTAAAATTAGAAAAATTAATTAAAACAGCTGGAATAGGAAATATTGATTTCCAAGATAAATTCACAGCGATTAAAATTCATTTTGGTGAACCTGGAAATTTAGCGTATCTTCGCCCAAACTATTCAAAAGTTGTGGCTGATGTTATTAAATCTCTAGGTGGAAAACCATTTTTAACAGATTGCAACACGTTATATGTTGGAAGAAGAAAAAATGCACTAGAACATATGGAAGCAGCTTACGAAAACGGCTACTCTCCATTTTCAACTGGATGCCATATTATTATTGCAGACGGCTTAAAAGGAACTGATGAAACAATAGTTAAAGTTGATGGCGAACTGATTAAAGAGGCAAGAATAGGAACTGCTATTATGGACGCAGATGTTTTTATCTCATTAAATCACTTTAAAGGGCATGAAATGACAGGCTTTGGTGGGGCATTAAAAAATATTGGTATGGGTTCTGGAAGCAGAGCTGGTAAAATGGATCAACATAGCGATGGAAAGCCAAGCGCAGATTTAGATATGTGTAAAAAATGCGGTGTCTGTAAGAAGCTGTGTGCCCACGATGCTATATCTTTTAACGAAGACAAAAAAGCAGTTATCAATCACGATAAATGCGTTGGATGTGGAAGATGCATTGGTGCTTGTGCATTCGATGCAATCGAGGCAGATTGGAGCACCAGCTGTGATGATTTAAATAAAAAGATGGCTGAATATTCTTTAGCTGTTTTAAAAGACAGACCGCATTTTCATATCAGCTTAATTGTTGATGTGTCGCCTTATTGCGATTGCCATGGTGAAAATGATGCGGCTATCATCCCAGACGTTGGTATGCTTGCTTCCTTTGATCCTGTTGCACTTGATAAGGCTTGTGCTGATGCGTGTAATAAAGAAACAGCTTTCCAAAATAGTTTTGTTGGAGATATGGATAAGGATAATCACTCTAATGATTGCTGTAATCATAATAAAAAAGACCATTTCAAAGTTATGCACCCAAACACAAACTGGGAAGTTTGCATAGAGCATGCGAAAAAAATTGGAATTGGCACGGATGAATACGAATTAGTTATTGTAAAATAATATAATATATAAAAGCCCCTATATGAATTTTCATATAGGGGCTTTTATTTTTGTTTAAAATAATTTATAAAATAATTAAATCTTTAGTTGCCCTTGTTAGATTTTCAATAGAATTATTTGAAAGATAAATCATATCACAAATTCTAATACCAAATTTTTCTTTAATATAAATACCAGGTTCAATAGCTAAAACATTTCCAGCTTGAATTTCATCATTTGAATTTGGATTTAATAAAGGCATTTCATTTAAATCGATGCCAATTCCATGGCCTAATGAATGATTAAAACAGCCGTGGTAGCCACTTTTTTCTATATACGTGCGAACTTCATCATCAATTTTCTTAGCGCTTTTTTCGCTATTTATTTGTTGCATTGCAATAATAAATGAATTCTTTACAACTTCATAAGCCTTTTTAAATTCATCGCTAGCATAACCGATACAAACAGTTCTTGCCATATTACTTCTATATCCATTGTAAACAGCGCCAAACTCTAATAATAAAACATCGCCATCTCTTAAAATTCTCTCGCTTGCACGTCCATGAATTAAACTTGAATTTTCACCACTTATACAGCAGATATGAAACTTATCTAAATCTGAGCCATTTTCAAGCATTAGATAAACTAATCTTGCCTCGATTTCCTTTTCAGTCATTCCAGGAGTTATAATTTTAATAATTTCTTCAAAACATCTCTCATTTATTCTTTGCGCTGTTTTTAAATTTTCGATTTCTGAATCTTCTTTAATCATACGCAATTTTTTTAATTGAGTTTTTAAAGGAAGAGTTTTTGCCCATAAAGCTGTTTCAAATTCTAGGTATTCTTCGTGACTAATAGCATCGCTTTCTAAAAGCATAATAGAAACTCTATCATTTTGCATTATATCATTAATATTTTTAGTCATATTTCTTAAAGAACCAACAACAACAGTAAAGCCCATAGAAGAAAGCTCTCTTTTTGCAATTTCTTCATATCTTTCATCGCATAAAAAATATTGTCCTTTTTTAGTTACTATAACTGTTGCAGCGCTAGTTTTTAATTCTGTTAGATAAAGGCGGTTTTCATAGCTTTTAACAACTATTGCATCTGCCTTTACTCGGTGTAATAATTCTCGTACATTTTTTATTTTATTTGTTGATTGCATGCTGAAATTCTCCTTAAGCATTTGATTTTGCTGTATATTTTTTGCAAGTTATTTTATAAATTGCAGTTTTGTTAACTACGTGTTCAGGGTATGTTAAATCGCCTTTAAAATTAGAATTAATCATTAATCTATCTAAAGCGTGTATTTTTTCATTAAAATCTTTTACATTTTCAGCTGTGCCTTCAAGATAAACGCTAGAAAAATAAGTTGTGCAATCTTCGGCTTTGCCGTCCCCTTTTATATCACTTTTTGAAGTTATGTGAACGCTTACATTATTATCTTTTAAAATTAAATCATTTTTTCTGCCTTGCTTTGCGCAGTGAAAATAAAGTATAATATCATTATCAATTATTTCAAACCCATAGTTTACAGCAACAATATACGGACAAGAATTTTCCTGATTCATTGCGATATTCATAAATGGGGCAGATTGTAAATATTCTTTTATTTTATTAATATCAGTAATTTGTCTATCGACTCTACGCATTTTCATAAAAAATCACACTTTCTGTATTTTAAAATTTAAATTTATTATATTATATTATAATTGATAGTGCAAGATAAAACAAGAAATATCTTTATTAAATAAGAAAATAATGAAAGAAGGCTTATTATAATGGAAAAATTATTAACTAATAGAATGTATCTAATTTTATCAAATCCAAAACTTGCAAAACAAGTTGCCGATTTTCATATAAAAAACAAAGAGGCGTTTGAATGGACAGAGCCTGTAAGATATGAAGAGTATTACACAAAAAAAGGTCAAAAGAGATATCTAAAAGATGATTTAAAAGAAGCTATAAAAATGAATGAGTATCGTTTTTGGCTTCAAATCAAAGGCGAAAAAGAAATAATAGGAACAGTTAGTATATCTCAAGTATTGCTAGGGAGCGTTAAAAGTTGTTACCTTTCTTATAAATTAGATAAAGATTTTTGGGGCAAAGGATATATGAGCGAAGCTGTAGAAGAAGTGATTAGATTTAGCTTTAATAATTTAGATTTATATAGAATAGAAGCAGCGGTTATGCCAAAAAACACAAAGAGCCTTGCTATAATGAATAGATTTAATTTTACACAAGAAGGCTTTTCAAAAGGGTATCTTGAAATTAATGGGAAAAGAGAAGACCATTTAAGATTTGCTTTAATAAAACCGAATGATAAATAAATAACAATTATTACAAAAGAATTAATAAAAAATATCGAATTAGTTACAATGAGTATAAATGTATTGATTTTTTTTCTTGAAAGTATTAAGATTAGCCTATCTTAACAAATTAGTTAAGAACAATCTTTGGAAACTTATTTATTGGAGGACAATATAATGAAAAAAATTATTGCATTAGCTTTAGCATCAGTTCTAGCTTTATCACTAGTAGCTTGCTCAAGCGAAACAGAAGAAACAACAGAAACTACTGAAGAAACAACAGTAACAAGCGAAGAAACTACAACAGAAGAAACAACAGAAGAAACAGAAACAGCTAACGAAGAAACAACTGAAGAAACAGAAGGCGAACCAGTTGCTAATATTCCAGTTGTAACTGCTGAAGGAAATGTTTACACAGTTGTTTACACAGAAGATAACGCTGATTCACAAGCTTACTTAACAGAAATGACAGTTGTTGTTGAATTAGACGACGCTGGCGCTTTAGTTTCAGTTGAAGTTACAGATAACCAAGGTACATTATACCCAGCAGCAGAAGATGCTTTAGTAAGCGTTCCAGCAGCTATGGTTGAAGGTAACACAACAGAAGTTGATACAGTTGCAGGTGCTACAATCACAACTGAAGCTATTAAAGAAGCTGTTATGGCTGCTATAGCTGCATCAACAGCTCAATAATCTTATTACATTAATAAACACTGCCTTTTAGGTGGTGTTTATTTTTTTTTGGTTTATGTTAATAGTTGGAGTGGAGCAAAATAATTAAAAAGATTCTATGTCTGTGAAAAAGGATTTGCTTTTATATAAAATTGTTTTTAAATAGTAACTTGTTAAAATCAAAAAAATAGTATATAATTAAAGCTACAAAAAAATAAAACATAAATAAAAAGATAAAGAATTTGAGGAAGAGGGTGAAAAGCCCCGCGGTCCCGCCACTGTTATAGCCAGATTATCAACCTTTATCTCTATACGAATTTACGATGAATAAAGGAGTATAAGGCTTTGTTTAATTTGCATTATTTTATGCATAATAAACCTATGACTTAAACATCTTTACTTTTAGTGAAGATGTTTTATTTTTTATAAAAAATGAAAAAGGAAAAAAGAAAATGAAAAAACTATTAAGTATTATTTTAGCGTCTGTTATGATGCTATCTTTAACAGCTTGCTCAAACGAAACAGCAGAAACTACTACAAGCGAGGAAACTCTAGAAAAAGGGCTGAAAATTATCAGCCTTGATCCAACATCAACTGAAATTTTAACGGATTTAGGAATAAAAGAAGAACTTGTTGCAGTTGATATGTATGTGGGTGCAGGGTATGAAGAACTACCAGCCTTTGATGCGTTTAATCCAGAAATTGAAACAATGCTAGCACTTAGCCCTGATATCGTATTTGTGTCAGGAATGTCTGATATTTCAGGGACAGATTTATATTCATCTCTAACAGATGCAAATTCTGAAATAGAAATAATTAATATTCCAGTGGCAAACAGTATAAATGAAATTTATGAAAATATTAATTTAATTGCTTTAAAAGTTAATAAAGTGAGTGAAGGCGAAGAATTAATAAATAATATGGAAATAGAAATCGAAACTATAACAGAAATAGTTAAAACTGCAGAAGGCGAAAAATCAGTTTATTTTGAAGTGTCTAATTTATATTCATTAGGAGCAAACACTTATATTAACGAAATGATTGAAATACTAGGTGCTAAAAATATTTTTGCTGACGAAGAAAGCTGGATTGCAGTTAATGAAGAAGAATTAATCGCAAGAAATCCTGATATAATTCTAACTAGCGATGGATACACTCCTGATGTAGTTAACACTATTTTAAATAATGAAAATTATAAGGATATAACAGCAGTTAAAAATGGCGATGTATATTTAATTGATCCAAATTCATCTGCAAGAGCAAACCACAGAATTACATTAGCTTTAAAAGAAATGGCAAGGGCGATTTATGGAGAAGAAATTATCTCAGAGTAGGTATATTTTTATAATATGCCTATTAATTAGCATCTTCACTATTTTACTAGGAATATCAATAGGTAGCGTATCGGTTAGTTTTTCCGATACGCTATTAGTGATTTTTGATATGATATTTAAAACTGATTTTAGTAAAGAGGTTTTAGATTTAAATAAAACAATTATAACTCAAATTCGTTTACCACGAACGTTATTAGCCTTTTTAGTTGGGGGTGCAGTTTCGGTTTGCGGATGCGTTTTGCAATCTGTTTTAAAAAACCCACTCGCCTCGGCTTATAGTTTAGGTGTTTCTTCGGCGTCAGGATTATTTATTGCAGTAGTTATGATATTTTATACAGGCAGTTTTATGTATGAATTAATGATTACTGGCGGAATAATGGGCGGATTTTTATGCGTTGTTTTAGTTTTGTTATTTGCGCAAATTAGCGATAAAAGCCTTTCTACGAACACAGTTGTTTTAGCGGGTATGGTGCTTTCATTATTTTTAAATGCTATTATGACAAGCCTAGCTAGCCAAAGTGCGGAATATACAAATAAAATATTTTTATTTCAGCTAGGGAGTTTTGCAGGAAAAGGTTATGATGGCGTTATAGTTTTAAGTATTGTTTTACCTATTGCGCTTTTAATATTATTTATGTTTTCTAATATTTTAGATATTCTAAGCTTTGGCGATGATACTGCAAATTCACTAGGGGTTAATAGCAAACTAACGAAATGGATTTTAATATTATTAGTTTCGGCTTTAACTAGCGTTTGCGTTGCTTTTGCTGGGATAATTGGATTTGTTGATTTAATTGTTCCTCATATTGTTAGAAGGATTACAACTGCAAATCATAAAAAGACAATCCCCTTAAATATATTAATCGGGGGCAGTTTTATGGTGGTTTGTGATATTATAGCCAGAACAGTTTTATCTCCAAGAGAAATCCCAGTTGGCTCTATAACAGCCTTAATTGGTGCGCCATTCTTTGTTTTTGTTTATCTTTTATTAAAAAAGGAGGCAAACAATGCTCAAAGCTAAAAATATAAAATCCGGATACGAAAAAAATGTTGTTTTAGAAAAAGTGTCTTTTGAAATACAAAAAAATAAAATCGTTAGTATTTTAGGACAAAATGGCTGTGGGAAAAGCACATTATTAAAAGTTATACTAAATCAAATAAAATACGAGGGCGAAGTTTTTATCGATGATATTAACTTAAAAACGCTATCTTATAAAAATCGTGGACAAACTATTGGCGCTATTATGCAAAATAATGTTAATCAATTTCCATACACTGTTTTTGAAACTGCTTTAATGGGAAGATTTTCATATAAGGAAAATAGCTTATTATCAGGATATAAAAAAAGCGATTATAAAAAAGTTGATGATGTTTTAAAACTTTTAGATTTATACCACTTAAAAGACAGACTTATTAACTCCTTATCACAAGGACAACTTCAAAGAGTTTTTTTAGCGAGAGTTTTTGCCCAAGAGCCCAAAATAATTTTACTAGATGAGGCTGTTAACCACTTAGATTTAAAATATCAAATCGAAACAATGGAGTTTATAAAAAAATGGGTGCAAGAAGGGGATAGATATGTTATATCTGTTTTACACGATGTTAATTTAGCTTTTAATTATAGCGATGAAATTATTTTAATGAAAGATAAAAATATTCTTTTGCATAAAGATATTAAAGATTTTCCAAAAGAAAAATTAAACGAAGTTTATAACACTGATATAATTCCATATCTTGAAAAAAGTGCGAAACTATGGCTGTAATATTTGATTTTTAGTTTATATATGATATAATCAATATTAGATAAAATATTGATTAGTTAGTATTTAAAGAGGAAAAGAAAATGGATAAAAAGCGTTTAGGTGGATTTCTATTAATTTTTAGTGGTTTAATGGCGATTGCGTATTTAAATATGCAGTTTATTCATCTATGGCAAATTTGCTTTATAATAATATCTGTTTTAATACTTTCGGCAGTTATAGAAGATGCAGTATATTTTAGAAAAATAAAAAAACAAGATAATTTAAAAGCGCTAACTTCTAATATGCATTTATGGATTATGAATGTGCTTTTAGGGCTTATGGTTGTATTAAATTTTTCAATGCAATCTAGCTTACAATCAGAAAACGCAAGCGTTACTTTGCTTTTAGAAATGCTTGTTATAGGCGTTTTGTACACACGAACAAGAAGCACTTATATAGGCGAAAGTTACCTTTTACTTAAAGGCAGATATATCCAGCTTAATAATATTAAAAAAACTCAAAAAGATTTTGTTTTTGGAGTAATTGAATCTCAAAATCTTTATGAATACACCGTTGAATTAAATAATGGGAATAAGCATAAATTTATAGTTAATGAATTCTTTTTAGAAAAAGATAAAGAAATAATGATTGATAAAAAGCTTTTAGCTAATTAATAAAATAAACCACCAAGAAAGAAATGGAAATAAATATGAAACACCAAATTAGAAATAGCGCCATACTTTTTTTAATACTATTAGTGCCAACGATGTTGATTTTACCTTTTAATGAATTAGATGTCGTTCAAATAATATATCTTGTTGTGGGAGTAGCTTTTTTTAGTTTATATTTAGTGAGAAGATTTATATTTCTAAAAACTAAAAAGCAAGATAATCTAACTCTTTTAGTTGCAGCTTATGTTAAAGCAGTAGAAATTTTTACTGAAATGTTGGTGCTTTTAATGTTTATAATTAGTGTATGGTCGGCTATAACTGAATTTGAAAATGCAAATTTAGTTTTAATGAGTGGGGCTTATTTATGCGCAAAAGAATTTTTCTTTAATATTCCTTACATAGGCGATAAATATTTATATTTAGCAACTCAATTTCCAAATAACTATATTAAATTAGAAGATATAATTTCAACAAAAAAACTAGAGCATACACTAGGGAATTTGAATCCAAAAGTTTTTATTAAATATGATTTAGTTTTAAAAAATGGAAAAAAAGCAGAACTAAGCTTTGATAAACTCAGCTTTACAAAAGAAAAAGAAGATTTATTAGATAAACATCTTTTAAAAGAATAATAAAATAAAAAAATTCCGATATCTCTATCGGAATTTTTATTTTTTTAAATTAAATTTTTTCGTCTAAAGCTGGCTCAGATGCGAGTTCTTCAGCATAAGCTGTGTAATCTGTGCCTTCATCATCAAAATAATCATCTTCAAAATGCTCACCATACATCATATCTTCAAGATTTTTTAGATGCTTATCTTTTTTATACATATAATAAACGGCTGCTGCAAGAGCGGCAAGTGCTGCCACTGCAAAGAATTTTAAAAAAGTTTTCATTTCGGCGTCCTCCTTTGGTTTTTCTATTTCGATTGGTTTTGTTTCTTCTTTGTTTTTCAAAGTGAGTGCTTTTAAATTAGTTATTGCAAAATTTAATCCCCTAACTTTAGTTGTAAGATATGTTTTATAAACTTGCATAGCTGAAATTGCAAACTTTACAGTGTTTTTATTAAATAAAAGTTTCGACTTAAAATTCATAAAATCCCACCTTGTCCTTTTAAATTTATATATATATTATTATACCACTATTTTTAAATTAATACAAATAAAAATTCTGTGATATTTTTATAAAACAAAACCCGATTTAAAATCGGGTTTTAATAGTTTTATTATAATTTTATTGCGGCTTCAAGAGCAATTTCCATCATATCAACAAAAGCAGTTTGTCTTTCCTGGGCTGTTGTTTGTTTTTGCAGTACAAAGCTATCTGAAATAGTTGCTATACAAGCAGCATTTTTATTTAGATATTTTGCATTTGCAAATAAGGCAAAACTTTCCATTTCAACACAGTCTGGATCAAATTCACCAAATTTTCCACGCATAACTGGATCTGAATAGAAAACATCGCTAGAATGGAACATACCGCCCTTTAAAGTTTTTCCAATTTCAGCAGCAGATTTTTTTAATTGGTCGTTTATAACTGAGGTTGGCTCTAAAACTCTTTCTGTGTAACCAAAGCCTACTTCTGCATAGCTTGATTTACTAAAAGCTGCTTCAGCAATAAGAACATCAAATAAATTGTGTTCAGCTTTATAACCGCCAGCTGTTCCAACACGGATAATATTTTCAACGCCGTAAAATTCATATAATTCATATGAATAAATACCCATACTAGGCATACCCATACCAGAACCCATAACTGAAACTTCAACGCCTTTATATGTGCCAGTAAAGCCTAGCATACCTCTAACTGAGTTAAACTCTTTAACATTTTCTAAAAATGTGTCTGCAATAAATTTTGCACGAAGTGGATCACCTGGCATTAAAACTGTTTTTGCGATTTCGCCAAGTTTTGCATGATTATGCGGTGTACCTTTAAATTCTGACATATTTTGTCTCCTTTTCTTTGCCAATAATATGGCTTTCATTATTATATATTTTATCATAAATTACAAAGTAAAATCAAATATTTTATTGTGAATTATTTATGATTTTTTAAACTTTATTAAATAGTTAATTGAAAATTAAAAAGGCATCTTTGTTAACCCAAAAATCAGATTTTTTAATAATTGCAATTTGCTCATTTTTATTTTCATCTTCAATTTTAACTATAAAATCTTCAGATAATTCGGCGATAATTTTTGGAGGAATATTTTCTTCATCGCTATAAAACAGAAAGATTTCATTTAAATTCATATTATCTAAATTCATATGAAAATATCTGTATTCATCAAGTCTTTCATAGCCAAACATAACTCTATTATCATAAACTCCAATTAAAGAAGAACGAAGAACTTTAGCTTCTAAAGTTACTTCTAATAATTCGCCAGTATTTAAATCTTCTCTTATAATTCCAGTGTTTTGAGGCTCCATTTTAAATAGATAATCTTCATACATTTTATAAGTTGTGGTTAAAATTAAGCTCTTTTTAACATCGGTAAAATCGCCATTTGCAACATTGTAGCTAGATAAAACTCCAAGCTGTTCATCAATAGAATATAAATATATTTCACCCTCATAGCTTGAAAGGATATAAGCGTCTAAAGGCAGTTTTTCTATATTTTTATAATCTTCGTTTTCAAAATCAATTTCGCATAAATAATCATTATGCCCTTCGGCTAAAAACTTGTTTTTTGATAAAACTAAATACATTTTATCATCAGAAAAAATAACATTATCTAAATCTTCTTGAAAAGTTATAAATTCGCTTTCCTTAAAAGATATTTTAATTATATCACTAGGATTTGAAATTGAAATTCTAGTTACAAAACTATCATAAAAAACAGAAGAAGACACAATATATAAATAATCTTTAAAAACAAAGCTATGTAAAAAAGAAGTATCGCTATTTACAACAGGAATACTAACTCCAAAATCCTGTTTTGTTAAAGAAGCGATATCATATTCATAAACGCCGTAATTTAAACTATCTTTAACATAAACGCTGTATCCATTTGTTTCATTAAAGCTACTTTGATTATATAAATTCACAATTTCTTTTTCACTGCTAGAATCACTAGAATTATTCGAACAAGCAGAAAATATAAAAGCGAATATTAAAGACATAGCTAAAATTTTTATTTTTTTTCTTGGCATAGGTGAAATTTCCTTTCATTTTAAAAATCTATAAGCTAGATTACTTCTTTTTAATCGCTGCTCCAAAAGAAACAGGCTGTGCTAAAAACACGCTTTTATATAAAGGTTTTAATGCTTCTTTTGCTTTTTTGGCAGTTTCTTCATTATCAAAAATTCCAAAAACAGCAGCACCACTCCCTGTCATAACGCTACCTAGTGCCCCATGAGAAATAAGATTTTCTTTTATTTCTTGAGTGTATTCGCTCTTTGCAGCCTTTTCTAAATCATTAGCTAAATACTTAGAAATTTCTTTTAAATTTTGGCTTTTTATAGCTGATAGTAATTTATCTGTTTCAACTAAAGTTTTTTCATTTAATTCATCATAATTTTTAAAAGCCTCAGGAGTTGAAACGCCAACAAAAGGCATACAGATAACAAAAAAGCAGTTTGGCATTTTTGGAGCAGGAGAGATTACTTCGCCCGTTCCGCCAACTCTTTTTGTTCCACCCACAAGCATAAAAGGAACATCACTGCCAACTTTTAAGCCGATTTCTAAAAGCTCTTCAATTGATAAATTAGTGTTATAAAGATAATTCAAGCCTTTAATAACACCGGCGGCATCGGCACTTCCTCCAGCCATTCCAGCTTTTATAGGCACTCTTTTATTAACATCGATTAAAACACCGCCTTTAATATTTGTGTATTCAAAAAATTTCATCGCGGCTTTAACGGCTGTGTTTTTTTCGTTTGTTGGGATATATCTAGCGTTTGATTTTAATGTGATTTCATCTTGCTTTGTTAGAGTTATATACTCAAAAAGCGAAACTGTTTGCATAACCATATCTAATAGATGGTATCCTTTTTCATCAACTCCTGTTATATCTAAACTAAGATTAATTTTAGCAGGAGCAATAACTTTTACGCTATCCATATTATTCCCTTTCTTAAAGTTTACTGATTTTTTATTTTTTGGACAAACTCTTCGATTTTGATAAGAGCTTGATTTAAATGATCTAGTGAATAAGAATAAGAAATCCTGATAAAGCCTTCGCCAGCTTCACCAAAAGCGGTTCCAGGAACTACAACAACATTCCCCTCAAACAATAATCGATTGCAAAAATCTTCGCTAGTAAGCCCAGTGGATCTAATATCACAAAACACATAAAATGCGCCTTTTGCATCGTGAGTTGAAAGACCTATTCTATTAAGCTCGGCTATAACGAATTTTCTGCGCATATTATATTCATCACGCATTAATTCAACTTCTTCATCACATTCATTTAAAGCTACAATAGCAGCATATTGGCTAGTTGTAGGAGCGCTAATAATTGCATACTGATGAAGTTTTGTCATTGCAGCGATTAATTCTTGCGGACCTAAAGTATAGCCAAGACGCCAACCAGTCATAGAATATGCCTTTGAAAAACCGCTGATAATAACTGTTCTTTCCTTCATGTTTTCAACATTAGCAAAAGAAACGTGCTTTTGGCCAAAAGTGAGCTCTGCATAAATTTCATCTGTCATAACTATTATGTTTGTATCTTTTAAAACTTCGGCTATTTCTTCATAATCCTTTAAATTCATAACAGCACCTGTTGGATTAGATGGAAATGGAAGCACTAAAATTTTTGTTTTATCTGTTATAGCATTTTTAACTTGCTCGGCTGTTATTTTAAAATCATTTTCTTTAAAAGTTGGTATTTCAACAATATTTGCTTTACATAATTTAGCAAGTGGACCATAGCTAACATATGAAGGAACTGGAATAATAACCTCATCACCTTCATTTAAAAGCACTCTAAAACATAAGTCGATAGCCTCGCTACCGCCAACTGTAACGAAAACTTCATCAGGAGTATACTCAAGATTAAATCTTCGTTTTTGATAATTGCAAATAGCCTCTAAAAGTTGTGGCATACCTGCGTTTGCAGTATACCAAGTTCTGCCTTTTTCTAAAGAGTCGATAGCAGCTTGCCTAACTCTCCATGGAGTTTTAAAATCAGGCTCACCAACAGCTAAAACGATAGCATCTTGATTTTGCATAGCCAAAGAGAAAAATCGTCTTATTCCAGATGGTGGTATAGTTTTAAACTCATTATTTAATAAGTTTTGATAATTTATCATAGAGAAGAAATTCTCCTCTCGTCGTTATCATTATCCATATAAATAACGCCAGATTGTTTATACGGTTTTAGAACAAAGTGAGTTGCCGTTCCAATTATATCATCTAAAGGGGATAATCTTTGAGCCACTAGCATAGCGATTTCTTGGAAAGTTTTTGCTTTTATTTCAACTAGTAAATCATAGCTGCCACTAATTAATGTTACCGATTCAACTTCGTCCATTTCGCTAATTTGTTTTGCCACTTCATCAAAGCCTTGTCCTTTTTTAGGAGATACACGAAGTTCGATTAAAGCCTTAACGTGAGAAGATGAAACTTTTTCCCAATCTATTAGTGTTCTATATCCTTTTATTATGCCGGATTTTATTAATTCTTCTATCATATTTGAAACCTCAGTCTCGCTCATATCTAGCATTGAGGCTAGTTTAGCATGCGATAACATAGGATTTTTTTCGATTAGTTTTAGCAGTTTTTCCATAGGGCAACCTCTTTTCAATATATATTATTTTATAGTTATATTAATTATATCCTTTTTTCATTATTTTTTCAACTTGAAAAAATAATAATATGTGATAAAATTAATTTAATAATTTACTTACATATATATGAGATATAAGGAAAGGGAAGGGTATAAACATGAGAGTATATGCAGCGGCAATGAAAACAGTGCCATTAGATATTAAAAATAATTACATAAGCGCTAAAAAAGAAATAGAAAAAGCGATAGAAGAAAAAGCAAATCTTATTGTGTTTCCTAAAGGTTTTTTAACAGGGGTACAGCTTGGAATTTTAGAAGATGCTAGCTATATTAGAAAAATATATAATGATTTTGTTGAAGAGATTACAAAAACATATAAAGATGAAGAAATCTACATTTTATTAGATAAATTAACAAGAAATGGATTTGTAAACACTTTTGTTTATAAAGGAACTGAAAACGAAGAAATTACAATTAAAAACTTTAGAGTTGGAGCATTTAACTGCCTTGAAACTTTTTCAAAAGCAGCTTACACATTAAAAGATGATTTTGATATGGCTATTTTAAATGCCTCAGAGCCAACTTTTGCTGGAAAAATAAAACTCTTACATGAAAATTTAAAAGTTGTAAGTAGGCAGATGAATATCCCTATTTTTGTAAATTTAGGTGGATATGGCTACACTACTCACCCTGATGTTTTTATGCCAAGGATAGGATATTATAATAAAAATATAGGGTATATAACAAAAGATATATTTGAATATAAAAATGCTGATAAGCTATTTATGGTTCAGTTTCCAGAAAATGAAAATATAAATGTAAACTATGTTTTGCTTCCTTATAATTTTAAAATTAATTACAATGAATGTCCGCTAATTCCAAGCGAAGTTGATAAAAAAGATTATTTACTAGATTTATTTAATTTAGCTGCGTTTTCCTTGGCAACTCGCCTTGAAAATATAGGGCTTAAAAAAGTGGCGTTAAATTTATCGGCTGGGCTTGATAGCACAACGGCATTATTAATTATAATTAAAGCCTTTGATATTTTATCTTTAGATAAAAGCGGAATAATAATAACTAATATGCCAGGGTTTGGAACATCACAAACAACAAAAACTCTAGCGCATGAGCTTTGCGAAAAATTAAATATAGATATAAAAACAGTTGATATTACGCAAACTTCAAAACAAGCACTACTTGATATAGGTCACGATGCAAAAACTCCAGATGTAACTTTTGAAAATGTGCAAGCTAGAATGAGAACAGTGCACGGATTAAATATTGCCAATAAAGAAGATGCAATAATGATAGGAACAGGCGATTTATCAGAAGAGGCGCTAGGCTTTGCAACATATGGTGGCGACCATTTAGCTTCTTATAATGTTAACAGCAGTATATCAAAAACAGTTATAAGGGAATTATTAAAAGAATTAATAAAAACAAATGAATTTAGCTGTATTAAAAAAGAAGTGAGCACTATTTTAGACAATCCAGTATCTCCTGAATTACTGCCGATACAAGAAGGCGAATTTAATCAAAAAACAGAAGAAATTTTAGCGCCGTATAAATTAATTGATTTTTATATTTATACTGTTTGCGTAGCGAAAATTTCAGCAAAAGACACTATTACAAAAGCTCTAGCAGTTTTTGAAAATGAATTTGAAGAAGAATATTTAAAAGAAAAATTAGAAATGTTTTACAAAAAATTTGTTAGCGGACAATTTAAAAGAAGCTGTGCCCCAGAAGGCGCATCTTTAACACATTGCCATTTAAATGGAGAAGATAAATCAGTTCCAAGCGATGCGAAAATTTCTTTATTTATGCAAAGTTTTTAAAAAATAAGATTAAATTTCTAATATTTAATAAGCAATAATACATATAATAATATATATAATAATATAAATAACAACTTCAAAATTTTAGCTAAAATTAATATTAGGCTTTTATTATTAGTTAAAATTAACTTCTATTTTGGTGTTATTTAATAAAAAATCATAAAACTATGTACATTATCTAATAATAAGTGTATAATGTATAGGCGCATTATAAGTAAATTTTAAATAAAAATATATTTATACACGAATTGCATTAAGAAAGGAATGGTAATTGTTATGGTAAAATTTTATACTCATTTAGGAAAAATTGAACTAAGTAGCGATTATTTTGCTTCTCTAGTAAGCAGTGCTTTAAGTAGCTGTTATGGAGTTGCAGGAATGCACGTTTCAGGGAAGGCAGATGGCGTGAAAGCTTTTTTATTTGGAAAAGATATGCCGGGTAAAGGCGTTACAATCACAAAAGAAGGCGAAGAATTAAATATAGACCTGCATATTAAAATTATGTATGGCGTTAGCATTCCAGCTATCGTAGAAAACATTAAAGACAGAGTGAAATACGTTATCGAAGATGCAACAGAACTAAAAGTTAAAAAAATAAATGTTACAGTTGATGATATTGTAGCAAATCAAATTTAAATTAAAGATTTAATTTTAATCTTTGAGCCTTGAAAAAACTTTACAAATTAAAAGGGCTAGGGCAACCGATATTATCCGAATCAGCCTAAGATCTGATAAATTTCCTCTAAAACTTCGTTAAATTCACTTATAATGCGAAAGCATTATTTTATGAATTTGCCTTGTTTTTTAAAAAATTTATCTGATCTTAGGTCACAGATTTGAAAACTAAAAAAATCCTTTATATCAAGGCAAAGGGTTGAAGTAATGCTTTACGCTTTACAAGGACCTTTAGCGCAGATAGAAAGCTTTTTTTAGTTTTCAAACTGGTTCGAATTATATCGGTCACCCATAAAGAAAGGAACGGTCGAAGCAAAATATGATTAGTGGTAAAATATTAAGAGATAGTATTATATCAGGTGCAAATTTATTAAATAATAATAAAAGTAGTGTCGACGAATTAAACGTGTTCCCAGTTCCAGACGGAGATACAGGAACAAATATGTCGATGACTATTACAGCAGCAAAAAAAGAATTAGAAAAACTAGACGATTCAGTGACAGTTGAAAAAGTTGCAAATACAGTGGCTAGTGCAATGTTAAGAGGAGCAAGAGGTAACTCAGGGGTTATTTCATCGCTTTTATTTAGAGGATTTGCAAAAGCTTTAACAGGGAAAACTACTGCTTGCGCAAACGATTTAACTATCGCTTTACAAACTGGTGTTGATGCAGCTTATAAAGCAGTTATGAAACCAACTGAAGGCACTATGCTAACAGTTGCAAGAGTGGCTGGCGAAAAAGCAGGCGAACTTGATAAAGAAACAGATTTAGTTACTTTATGGAGTCATGTTGTAAATGCAGCTCAAGAGGCGCTTGATTACACTCCAGAACAACTTCCAGTATTAAAAAAAGCAGGAGTTGTTGACGCTGGTGGTCAAGGTGTTGTTTATATATTCACAGGTATGCTTTCTGTTTTTGTTAATGGCGAAATTGTTAAAGCAGATGATGCAAATCAAAAGTCAGTTTCATTCACTCCAAAAGGAGTTTATGCAAAAGATTTAGATCCAGATATAGTTAATGCATACTGCACAGAGTTTATAGTTAATAAAAATGAAACAGCTTCAGCTGAAAAATTAAGAGCAAAACTTGAGAGTATTGGCGATAGCGTTGTTGTTGTGGAAGATGAAGAAATTATAAAAGCTCATGTTCATACAGAAGATCCAGGTAAAGCGCTTTCAGAAGCTGTAAAGCATGGATATATGACTAATTTGAAAATAGAAAATATGCTAGAGCAAATGGAAGAGTTATCTGAAAAAGGCAAAGGCCTTGAAAAGCAAGAAAATGATAAAGATAGCGACTCACAGTTTAAATATGCGGCAGTTAGTGAAGATATGCAATATGGCTTTGTTGCGATTGCAGCGGGCGAAGGCTTAGAAAACACATTTATGGATTTAGGTGCAAACGCAGTTGTTACTGGTGGGCAAACTATGAATCCTTCAACTGATGATATTTTAAAAGCTATTCACTCAGTTGGTGCAAAAACTGTTTTTGTTCTTCCAAATAATAAAAATATTATTATGGCATCAGAACAAGCAGCGGCTTTAGCAGATAGAGAAGTTATCGTTGTTCCAACTAGAACTATTCCTCAAGGAATAACAGCTCTTTTAACTTTTGATTTTGATCAAAATGCAAAAGATAATGCTGTTAATATGAATTTAGCTATTGAAAATGTTAAAACTGGTTCTATCACATTTGCAGCTAGAAACTCAGATTTTGACGGACATAAAATCAAAAAAGGCGAAATTCTAGCTATGGAAAATTCAAAACTTTCTTTTACAGATAAAGAAGTTGAGAAAGCAGCTGTAAAACTTGCAAAACAAATGATAGATAAAAATACAACATTTGTAACGATTATTTATGGCGAAGGCATTAGCGAAGAAGAAGCACAAAAAGTTTGCGATTTAGTAACTCAAAAAGCTCCTAAAGGAGTTGAAATTAGTATTTTAGAAGGTAATCAACCTGTTTATTTCTATCTAATTTCAGTTGAATAAATAAAATAAAAGGTATGTTAATGAAAATTAACATACCTTTTTTATTTCACTAGTTAATTTTTATATTTTATATAATAAAAGTTGTGTATACTTACAAACTTTTGGAATTAATATTGACTTTCAATCAAATGATATTAAAATGATATCATAAAGCAAGATGATTGAACTAATGAAGAAAGTAGGGATTATTATGAAAAAACTTTTATTAGCGATTTTTTTATTTATGGCACTTTTTGTAGGATGTTCTAGCGAAAAAGAAACTCAAGAAAATACTGAGCAAACAGGTGAAGTTGCAACTGGGGTAAATCAAGAATATATTGATGAATTTAAAGAAGTAATTGAAAATACAATGCAGTATGAAAGTTTAAAAGCGAGCATAACAGTTGTATCGCAAGATGGAACCCCAGACACTATATCAAATGTACTTATTTCAAAAAATCCGAATATGGGGATTATAACAAGTTCGTTTAATGGTGAATTGTCTTCTGCGAGCATTTATATTGATAAAGAAGATATGCAAGTTATTGCAAGTTTATCGCCAACAATAACAGAAGATGGCGAATTTGAAATGGATATTATTGAAAGCGAATATAACCATTTTCGCACAAGAGATGAAGAATTTTCAGATGCTAGTTTAAATTTAAAAAATTTAATAGCTATATTTGAAGATGCAAATAATATTAAAAGCATAGAAAAAACGCAAAATGGATTTGAGTATGAATTAAGTCAGAGTTATTTTGATAATCTATTGAAGATTCAAACAGAAGGTGCAACTGAGCAATTAGAAGGAATCCCAGAGGAAGCAAGAGCGAGCTTTGAAGTGATGATAGCATTAAATGCAAGCCAAGAAAATCAATCAACAAAAGTTGTTGCAACAGTTGAAGATGGCTTGATGGTAAAACAGGAAGCTGATGCAAAGATGGATATGGCAACTTTAAATCTTGATGGGACATTATCAGAAGAAAAACAAGAGGTAAGAACAGTTACAGTTTTTGAAATAATTAGTTTTAATGATAACGAAAATATCCAAAATGAAATTTTAGATTTCTATGAAGAAAATAAATAAAAAATATAAGGAATGGCATTTGCCATTCCTTATGTTTTTATATTCTGTTAAAGTTTTTTATGAGTAATAAGCTATAGTAGCGTTTTTTATTTTGAAAATTTCTTATTTAAATAATAGCTAAAAGCAAAAAATAAAGAAGATAAACCTAATATTTTCATAAGGATATTAACGCAAATAGAATAAAAGAATTCCAAAGGAAACATATTAATCATTGTGCTAATTCTTGCATCAAGTAGCCATAAATCATTAGTGAAAAATACATGATGAAAATTCACCCAAAACCAATTGAAATTTAAAGCAAAAACTACGCCTAGAATAATTAAAACTATAATAGTTAAAACTAAAGAAGATTTATAGCTTTTAAATAAATTTTTTAAAAAACTAGATTTCTCTTTTTTATAAAGATAAAAATATCCTAAAATTACAAAAATAAATAATGCAATAGTTAATTTTAAAAAGTTTTGATATAAAACTTGCACATCAACCATATGCATAGTTTCCCTATCATCAAAAACATTCACTTTTTCATTAAATTCAGTTACTTCTAAATCTAAAGTTTTTTCTTTGGAAAAATCATTTAAGTAGTCAATTAAAACTAGTGTTGTTTTTTCTAAATCTTCTAGCGACATACCAGTCATAGACATAGTGTTATTTTCTTCATACTGATTTATATAAAAATCAACATCATTACTAGAATGAAAAATTGAAATTAATATAAAAAATAAAGATAAACAAACACCGATTATATTATATAAAACTTTATTCATTATAAGGTTTCAAACTCCTTTGAAACTGTTTTTAATAAGTCGATTATTTTTAAATCTTGTGGGCAATCGCCTTCGCATTTTTGACACTCAATACAGACATCAGCCTGTGCTTCTAAAGTGGCAAGTTTAGTTTTTGTTTGATGTTTATTGCCAATTAATTTATAGTTATTATAAATAGTGAAAACTTCTGGGATATTAATACTCATAGGACATGGCAGGCAGTATTCGCATTTTGTGCAAGGAATAGAAACAAAATTATTTATTTCATCCATAACTTCTTTAATTAATTTCTCTCTTTTTTCATCGTTTGGGATTGGATTATTAGCAGTTTTTATATTTTCTTCAATTTGCTCAAAATTACTCATCCCGCTTAAAGAAACAAAAACTCCTTTTAGACTAAAGCAGTATGATAAAGCAAGGGCAGCCGCTGAATACTCATTATTATAAGCGTTTTTAATTAACTCTATTCCATTAGGAACATTTTTTGCTAAAAAGCCGCCACGAACTGGCTCCATTACAATTATTGGAACATTATATTTATTAGCAGTATCTAATAAAATCTTTGAATCGCCGTTTAAAATATCATAATAATTTAATTGTAGTTGCACAAAGTCCCAGTTTGTGTATGAGATTATTTCTTCTAAATCTAAAGAAGGCGCATGAAAAGAAAAACCTAAATTTTTAATTTTCCCATTTTCCTTTTGCTCTTTTAGGTATTTAATAACATCGAATTTTATAGCATTGTTAAATCTTTCTAAATTTAATGCATGAACTAGGTAATAATCAAAATAATCAGTTTTACATTTTTTTAATTGATTTTCAAAAATTGAGATAGCATCTTCTAATTTTTCAACCTTCCATACAGGCATTTTTGTTGCTAGAAAATAGCTTTCTCTATCATATTTTGATAAAATTTCGCCAGCAAAATTTTCGCTTTCCCCCCCGTGGTAAGGGTCGGCAGTATCAAAGTAATTAACGCCGTTTTTAATAGCATAATCAACCATTTTTCCAGCATGCACATAGTCGATTTTTCCGTCTTCCAATAAAGGCAGGCGCATAAGCCCAAAGCCGAGTGGTGATGTGATTTTCTTCATATTTCTCTATCCTTTCCATTTTTAAATAATTATACTATTAATTATAACTTAAATCTAAAAATAATTAAAGTAAAATTTTATAGAATAAAAAAATATGAAAGTTTTTGGAATTATTTGATTTTTATATAAAAAAAATGTATAATAATAAGATAATATATAGATAAACTACTTAAAAGGAGGGATTTACTAATGAAAGTTGCGCCATCAATACTATCTGCAGACTTTGCAAATCTTCAAAGAGATTGCGAATTAGTTATAAATAATGGGGCAGATGCCCTTCATATAGACGTGATGGACGGAGTTTTCGTTCCAAATATTTCAATAGGAATTCCAGTAGTAAAATCCCTAAGAAAAGTGAGCGAGGCTTTTTTTGATGTGCATTTAATGATGGTAAGACCTCATTTGTATATTAAAGAATTTGCAAAAGCAGGCGCTGATTTAATATCTTTTCATATTGAATGTGAAAGCGACACAAAACAAACTATTAATTTAGTAAAAGAAAATGGGAAAAAAGTAGGGCTTGTTATAAAACCAAAAACAGATATAAAAGAAGTTTTTGAATATTTAAACGATATAGATTTAGTTTTAATAATGTCAGTAGAGCCAGGATTTGGCGGACAAAGTTTTATGTATGAAGCAGTTGATAAAATTAAAAAGTTAAAAACGAAAAAAGAAGAGCTAGGTTTACATGATTTAATTATCGAAGTAGATGGCGGAATAAATGATGAAACAGGCAAAATTTGTAAAGATGCAGGCGCTGATATGCTAGTGGCTGGGAATTATATATTTATGAGCGATGATATTAAAAAAGCAATACAATCACTAAAATAATAATAGAAAAAGAGAAAAAATATACATGAGTACAACATTTATAAAAGAAAATACACAGCACAAGCATTACGATGCAATGGTTATAGCCACGTTGCCTTTACTATTGACATCAACAGTTATGTTTGGCACAAGAGTTTTACTTTTAGTTATTACTGCAGTTGTAACGGCTAGAATTATGGACGTTTTAGCGGCGATGATGTTTAATAAAACGATAGATTCCTCAGATAAAAGCAGTATAGTAGCGGCGTTAGTTTTTGTTTTAATGCTCCCTGTGAGCGTTCCGCTTTATATAGTTGTAATGACTATTGCAGCAACAATTTTTATTGGAAAACACGCTTTTGGTGGACATGGATCCTATCCTTTTAGTTTGCCGGCGTTAGCTATATGTCTTGCGGCAGTAAACTGGCCAGAAGAAGTTTTCAAAGTTGTGAGCCCTTTTACAGAAGTTGGATTTTTTTCAGGCGAAGCGACAGATTTTTTAACTCATACAACAGTTATAAAGCAAGGTGGACTTCCAAACGTTACGCTAATTGATATGCTTTTAGGAAACTATGCTTCTGCAATGGGAACATCATTTATCTTAATTATAGTGGCAATAGGAATTTATTTAATTACGACAAAAAGGATTTCTTTAATTATCCCAAGTATATATTTAATTACTTTTGCATTAACCTCTTTACTATTTCCAAGGATATTTGGAATTTCATTATTAGATAATCTAACGCTAGAATTATTAACTGGCGGATGTATTTTTTATGCATTTTTTGTTATAAGTGAGCCAGCATTAACTCCAAAAGGAAATTTAGCAAAAATCGTATACGGATTTTTAGCAGGGTTATTAGGAGTTCTATTTACTCATTTTGGTGCATATGAAATCGGCGTTTGTTTTGCTATATTAATTTTAAATGCAATGCAAAGAGCGATTGAAGAAGGCTCGGCTTTAGCTATTGTAGCTTTAAATGAGTCAAAACAAAAATCAAAAGATAAAATTAAAGCTAAAAAAGAAGATAAACCAATACTAGAAAATAAAGTTAAAGAAAAACCAATAAAAAAACTAGCACAAGAATCAAAGCCAAAAATTGAAAAAGAAGATAAGTCTTTCCCTATTGATTTAATTCAAAAAGCGGAAGATGATATAGATCAGGTTATATTCTCAACTCAAACTTTTAGCATGCAAGAACTTTTAGATGAAACTAGAAAATCTAAAAAAATTAATCAAAAAAGAGAAACTGTAAAAAAAGAAAAAGAAGATAAACAGGTTTTTAGAAAACCAAGAAGAAAGAAAGCGGATACGTCAGCTGTATCACCAAAAAAAGCTTCAGCAAAAAAGAAAAGAGATAGCAAAATAATAAACTCACAAGATGAAAACACTAAAAAGGGAGAAGACTAAATGATAAATAAAAAATATGTTCTTCTCGCTCATCAAGACTGGGACGACTACACTAGAAGAAGAAAAGTTTTTCTAACTAATCCAGTTTTTATTAAAGGGCTAGCACTAACGCCAATAGTTATTTCGGCAACAAGTGCGTATAATGCTCTTATCCTATGTGTTGCAGTTTTTTTACTATTAACTCCAACTAGAGTTATAACATCTTTAATAACTAGGAGAATGAGTGTTCCATTTAAAACATTCTTTTATCCGCTTACATCGGCTATAATATTTGGATTTGTATACTATTTATTATTTATGATATTTGGTGCAGATATTTTGTTACTTGGAATATATTTGCCAATACTAATTGTAGATCCATTAATAGTTAAAAACTTTGAAAAAACAAGGAAAGAATCTTTTATATATTCTATAATTAATGGTATGAGAAATACGATGGGGTTTATAACGGCTTGTATGCTAACAGGAATTATAAGAGAATTTTTAGCATATGGCACTATTTTTAGTGTAGAAATATTAGAGGTATCCTTATTTCCAATAGCAAAAGAGAGTTTTGGAGGATTTTTAATCGTTGGGCTAATTAGTGCTTTATGGACAAGAGCTGTTAATAGGCACGAAGTTAAAATATTAAGTCTTAAAGGGGAAAATAAATGATACAAGCAATTTTAGATTTCTTTATGATAACTCTTTTAGCCATGACCGCTCAAAATGTTATCTTTTCAAGGGGACTTGGAGTTTCAGGGGGCTTAAGAGTATTAAGAGATGAAAGAAAAAGCATACTATATTTTTGCGCTTGCTTATTATTCTTTCAAGTTATGGCGATATCAATTATATACGTAGTTATGCCATTTATAGATTCAAGCGTGCTTGTAAGTTATAGATTATTTATTCTTCCAGTGCTCACTGTAATGGCTTGTGCGATAAGCTATTTAACAACAGTTTTTATATTAGCTACTGCAATGCAAAGAAGAAAATTTGCACTAATTATTTCTTCGCTAACCTCAGCTAGTATAAACTCGGCGATAGTAGGAACTGTGTTATTAGTTAATTCACAAAGTTTTACTTATATTGAGGCATTAGGATTTGGAATAGGAAGTAGTGTGGGTTATTTATTAGCACTATTACTAATAGGCGAAAAAGATTTAAGGATTAATAGAGAGAATGTTCCAGAGTCCTTTAGAGGTATTTCAATCGATTTAATTTATATTGCAATAATAGCACTAGCAGTTCACGGAATAACAGGCGATGGATTTATCATATAATCATATAAACTAAAAAAGGGGAAAAGCAATGGCTAAAAAGCAAAAAGCTGTAAAAATCAAAAGATACAAAAACACGATGACGTCTTCAAAAGGCAAAAAAACTAAAAACATTTTAAAAAATATTTTTGCTGCATTAATATCCGTAGTAGTTTTAGTTGGTATAGGGTTTTTAATTTCTGGACCTATTTTAAATTTTTTAGATGGCAGTTCATCAAATCAAATCGAAAGTAATTCATCAGAAAATCAAACAAATGAAAATCAAAATACCCAAAATACTGAAAATACGCAGGAAACAGTGCCAGAAGCTACAACCATACCTACAATAACTCAGGTGGAAAATAAGGTGTATTATAATGCGAATGTTAATCAGTTGACAGATGAAGATACGTTAGCGAGTTTAGTTGATATATTAAAAGCAAAAGGGATAACTCATTGCTTAGTGCCAGTTAAAGATTCTCAAGGGTATGTTTATTATGATTCCGAAAACGAATTTGCGAATTCTGCTAAAAATCAAATAATATTAAATGCAGAATTAATTATAAATACACTAGCTGAAAATAATATTACAGCTGTTGCAAATATCAGTGTTTTTCGTGATAATACAATTACAGTTTTAAACAGAGATACCTCAATTTTTTATTTAAACACAGATGCTAGATGGCTTGATAACGAACTGGCAGCAGGCGGAAAATCTTGGGCAAATCCTGTGCATGAAGATACGCAGGATTATATAATGGATATCATTAAAGAAGTTATGGCGTTTGGCTATACTGAAATCCTTTTCACAGACTATCAAATTCCACATGAAGGATATTTAGCTGGAATGGATTTTAGGGCAACTGATGATCAATTAGTAGCTGCAATGAGCGACTTTATGGATCTTATAGAAGGACAGGCAATTAAAAATAATGTAGACACTATTTTCACTGTCGATTTAGCTTCATTTAAAGCTAATGACTACTCAAGATACACTCAAAATCCACTAGAATTATTTAACGGCGAAATATTATTTACAACAAGAACAGACAGCGTTTTATTAGAAGAGGACACTGAGTTTATAAATAATATTTCGGACGAATACCAAGTCGATACAGGGCTTTGGATAACAGATATAGCGCAAGATCAAGATATATCTTCAGTGGATAATTACGTTAAAAGATAAATTACAAAAGATACGGATAGTGTTATAAAATGCTATTCGTATCTTTAAATTATAGAGGACATATGGAATTTCAAAAGGAATATTTAAAAAATAACACTGCTGTGTTTATAAATAAAACTCATCGTTTTGGAACAGATGCTTTTTTACTGAGCGATTTTTGTGAGTTAAAATATGCTCAAACTGCACTAGATATAGGAACAGGGTGCGGAATTATTCCACTTAGATGGAAGGATAATGGGCATAAAGGAATGGCTTATGGGCTTGAAATTGATAAAGAAGGCACTGATTTATTAAATATGGCTATAAAAGAAAATAATATTGAAAACTTAAAGGCTATTAATGCCGATATACGCCAGTTTAAAACGGATATTCTTTTTGATGTTATCTCTTGTAATCCCCCTTATTTTACATCAGGAAAACCAAAAGATGATGAAAAAAAGGCAAGTTTTCGCCATCAATTATCTCTTACAGATTTTGATGTTGCAAAGGCGGCATACTCATTGCTCAAAGACAATGGAAAACTTTGCATTTGCCAAAGGCCAGATAATCTAGCTCAAATTATTTTTGATTTTAAGCAAAATAGATTAGAAGTTAAAAAAATTAGATTTGTTCGTCATAGAAAAGATAGCGAGTTTCCATGGCTTGTTTTAATCGACGCAAGAAAAAATGCAGGCGTTGGACTCAAAGTGATGCCTGATTTAATTATGGAAAACGATGACGGAACATTTACAAATGAAATTTTAAAGATATATAATAAAATATAATATCTAAAAGGAGAAAAATATGGCAGGTATATTATATGTAGTGGCAACCCCAATAGGCAACCTTTCAGATATTACAAATAGAATGAAAGAAGTGTTTTTAGAAGTTGATTTTATAGCGGCTGAAGACACGAGAGTTACAGTTAAATTATTAAATCATTTAGAGATTAAAAAGCCGATGATTAGCTACTATGAACATAATATAAAATCAAAAGGTGATTATATAATTAAAAGAATATTAGATGGAGAAAGCTGTGCTATCTGTTCAGACGCAGGAACTCCTTGCATTAGCGATCCGGGTGAAGTTTTAGTAAAGCAGGCACATGAAAATAATATTAAAGTTGTGCCAATTCCGGGAGCATCTGCTGCTATTACTGCCTTATCAGTTTCAGGGCAAGACACAGGAAGATTTTGTTTTGAAGGGTTTGTTTCAACGAGTAAAAAACAAAGGATAGAACATCTTAATTTTTTAAAAGATGAAAAGCGAACTATGATTTTTTACGAGGCACCACATAAATTATTAAACACTCTTAAAGATTTTTGCGAATATTTTGGGGAAGAAAGAAAAATAACTATCGCAAGGCAATTAACAAAAATGCACGAAGAAATAAAAATTTATTCTATGAAAGATGCATTTTTACATTATAGTAATAATAATCCTAAAGGCGAATTTGTTTTAGTTGTTGAAGGGGATAAAACTATAAAAGAAGTTATAGAAAAATCATTAGACGAGCTTGCCATTGATTGCCTTGAAATTTCAAAATTAGAAGATATTTCGCTTAGTGAAGCGGCAAAAAAAATCAGCTCAAACACAAAATTCTCAAAAAGTATGGTTTATAAATTAGCCCAAGAAATGAAAAGCGATAAGGGAGAATAAATTTGAAATATTTAGTGCTTAGCGATAGTCACGGTAATATTAATTATCTAAAAAGAGTTATTGAAAAAGAAAAAGAAATTAAAGATATAATTTTTCTAGGCGATGGCATAAAAGATATCGTTGTTATAAAAGCCGAAATGCCTCATTTGAATATTAGCTATGTTGCAGGGAATATTGATACAAATAAATCAATAAAAACAACGCAAACCTTATATATTAAAAATTACAAAGTGTTTATGTGTCATGGCGATGGTTATCACGTTAAAATGAGTTTATTGCCTCTTAGAAAAGAATGTATTAATAAAGGGTATGATATAGCGTTATATGGGCATACTCATATGCAGTATTATGAATACTATAATGGGCTTTACTTATTTTGTCCGGGGAGTATTGCGCCGTCTTTGGATAATCCATTTAGTTGCTATGGAATTATAGATTTTTCAAGCGAAAAACCAAAATTTTATCATAAAGAAATATAATTTTTGTTTTTCTTGCTTGAAAACATAAATTTGTGATATAATTAAAATATAAATAATTAGTATGGGGGAAAAGCAAATGATAATTAGAGCAATTCAAAATAAAGAGATTAACCAAATGGTGGATTTGATGGTGGAATCGTTTTTAGACACAGAAATTTTTTCCTATATAGTGAATGATGAAAAAAGAAGAGAAAATTTTTTAGAAGCTCTTATGAAAAACACTTTAAAAGAAGGAATAAGAAACGGAAAAGTTTATATTTCTGATGATGCAAAAGCTGTTGCAGTTTGGATAAAATCTTTTGAAGATGAAGACATACTTTCTTTAATAGATAGCGCAATATTAAATTTATATCTAACAAAAGAAGAGAAATCAAGGTTTTTAGAATATGCAGATTATAAAGCTAGCACATTAAAATCAGTAGCGCCAAATGATTACTGGGTGTTATCTTTAATATGTGTTGATAAAAAATATCAGCAAAAAGGATACGCTACATCGCTTTTAAAATATGGAGCAAATATAACTAAAAGAACTAGAAAACCTTGCTTTTTAGAAACTCATTCAAAAATAGGGACAAGCCTATATAAAAAAATAGGGTATGAAATAGTGAGCGAAACAACTATTCCAAACACAACGATGACAAACTATGTTATGAAATTAAAATAAGCTAAATAAAAAATGCAGTTTAAAAACTGCATTTTTTTTATTTTAATTTAGATGAAAATTTAATTGAAATTAAACTCACTGGAACAATAAAAACTCCTGAAAGGATTATTAAGACAGGAATATTATTTTCAAATGCTCCAAAAAGATAGCCGTAAAGTGCCTGAAACGTTGGCTCAAAAAAGCCGTTTAATATCATTGTTAAAGCCATAACTTTTCCAATTAAAGTGTGGGGAGTGTTTATTTGCAAATAAGAATTTCGTAAAATATAACTGCCTGAAATAAATATCATAACAATAAGTATTAAAAGGCATAATAGACTAAAAGCTATATAAACATTTTTTGAAAATAAACTTATTCCTAGTAAAATAATAGCAAAACAAGATAAAAGATATAGATATCCGCTGTGTCTGTATTTAATTTTATAAGATAGGAAGAATATAAAAGCTCCAGCAAAAAATGTTCCCATACCAACAAAGCCACTAGCAATTCCATAATAGCTAGACGATAAATTTAAATACAGATTTATAATAATTGGAAGACCAATAACCACAATAGCGCTAACAACTGCATTTACTAAAGAAGTTAAAAACATATAATTCCTAAGATTTTTATTCTCTTTAAAATAATTAAAAGCACCTTTTAAAGTGGCATCGTCTACTTTATCTTTAAAAGAATATCCGCTTTTATCAATTTTTATAAAAAATTCAATTATAGCAGAAAATGTAAAAAGGCTAGCAGAAATTAATAATATATATTCAATAGAAATTAAACTATATAAAACGCCAGCGCCAACAGGGGCTAAAATAGAGCAAAGGGCATTAACTTGAGAAGTTATCGAATTTGCTTTTGAAATAAGCTCTTTATCTAATATATAAATTTTAACTGAAAGGACACTCGGAGAATAAGCAGCTTGTAAAGCGGATAAACAAATTTTCACAGCTATTATACCAGCTAAGGGAAGATTATTATATAATAAAGATGGTATAGCTAATAATGAAATTATAAATGCTGCTAGAAAATCCAAGATTATCATAATATTTCGCTGATTATATTTATCGGCTAAAACTCCGCCAAGAGGAGAAAATATAACCCAAGGCAAAACAGATATAGCAGTAACAACGCCAAAAAGCTCGCTAGAGCCAGTTGTTTCTAATATATATAAGCTTAAAGAAAAATTTAAAAGAGAATTCACAAAAACAGATATGATCTGCCCTATAACTATTAATGAGAAGTTTTTATTAAATAATTTAGATTTCACTAGAATATATCTCCTTTCAAATAAAGCTTTATAAACAAAGTATAAGCGAAGGAGGAATATAAGGCAATAAACAAATAATATACAAATGATTATTATTTATCACTTATATATAAATTGAATTTTTGATTAACTGTAAAATTTAGATAAAAATTATAAATAAAATATATTATTTCAATTTTAAAGTAAATAATTGTAGAAATATTATAGAAAATTCAAATTAAAAAATATTATAAAATTATTAACAAAATTTGTATACAAGCAAATTTAAGGCTGTAAAAGAGTGAAAACGGTGTACAGATAAATTTAAGGGTAAGTTGATACTATATCGAGAAAAATCAATTTTTTTGTGTATATTTTAGTACTAGAATTTACAAATTGTGTTAAAATTATGGTAAAAGTGCACAATTTGAATATAAATAATTTTGTTAATCACACGAAAGTTGTGATGTATGATAAAAAATTCTTGTATACAGGGGCATACTGTGATAGAATGAAATTACGTTAAAGGCAAAGGGAGCTTTGCCTAGATAAAAAATTTATTGAATGAAAAAGGAGTGTTTTTATGGAAACTACAAAAGTTACATATAACAGAGCGAAAACATGGCAGATGGCGTTGTTCGTATTTAATAACACATCTACAAACGTATTTATGCTATTAATGGGCTATGCGGCATACTATGGTAATGGTCTAGCAGGTCTTGCAATTGCAACTACAGGATTTATAGCAACAGCTATGAGAATGTTTGACGGTATTACAGATCCAATCATCGGATTCGTTATCGATAAAACAAACGGTAAATTTGGTAAATTCAGACCAATGATTATCACTGGTTGGTTAATCATGGCAGTTACAACTACTTTATTTTATGTAACAGTACACACGGTTGAGAGCGAAGCAGGCAGATTAATAGCTTATATCGGAATTCAAATGATTTACTACATTGGATACACTTTCCAAACAGCTTGTACAAAATCAGGCCAAGCTGCTTTAACAAATGATCCAGGACAAAGACCAACTTTCTCTTTATATGATGGTATTTACAATACATTAGTATTTGCATTACTGCCACTATATATTCTAAACTCACTAGTTCCAAAACACACTCTAGTAGACGCTGCTGGTGAAGTAACTCTTTCAGGGTTCTTAAATTCTGCTTTCTACTTAGAATTATCTATAACTTTAACAATTATTTCAGGTATATTTATGATTCTTGCAATTATAGGTATTTGGCAAAAAGATAGAACTGAGTTCTTTGGTCTTGGTGAAAAAGGCGTTCAAGTTAAATTCAAAGACTATGCTGAAATTTTAATGAAAAACAGAGCTATTCAAATGCTTATCCTAGCTGCTTCAACAGATAAATTAGCTGGTATGACAATGAGAGCGACACCTGTTTTAATCGTTATATTCTCGCTAACAACAGGCGATAAATCTATCCCTGGTCTACTTCCAACAATCACTATGGTTCCTTCTATTATTCTTCTTGCTATTGGTATTCAATTTGCTAGAAAATTAGGACAAAAGCAAGCGCTTGTTGGTGCAACATGGATAGCAATGACACTGGGTGCTATTGCTGGCGCAATGATTTTATTTGGACCAATGGAAACATTTAGCTTTGCAAACATCAACCTATTCACAATATTATTCATCATTGTTTATATCGCAATGGGTGGTGCAGCTGGCGTTTCAGGAAACATCGTTATCCCTATGATTGCAGACTGTGCAGACTATGAAACATACCGTTCAGGACGCTTTGTTCCTGGTATGATGGGAACATTATTCTCATTCGTTGATAAAATGGTATCAGCTTTTGGTGCAACAATTCAATCATTAGGCTGGGCTGCAGTTGGGCTAACAATTATACCTAACTATGAAACTCCATTAACTCCTGAATTATTAAACGTTGCAGTATTTATGTTTGTTGGTATGCCAATCCTAGGCTGGATTGCTTCATTAATCGCTATGAAGTTCTACCCACTAACTAAAGAAAAAATGGATGAAATTCAAGTTGAAATTCAAAGAATTAAAAACGAAGCGTAAGATTAAATTTTACTCTTAATTAAATAAAATACATAATATAGTAGGCTTAGCTAATAGTTTTGCCTACTATATTTTTAAAATAAGTAAATAATCATCTGTATAAAAAAATGAAATTTTTGGAGGTAAAAGTGGATATTAGAATAATGAAAACTAAAAAAGCTATAAAAGAAGCTTTTTATACATTATTAGAAAAAAAGCCTATTGAAAAAATAACAGTGACCGAGCTTACTGATTTAGCGCAAATAGGAAGAATGACTTTTTATCTTCATTATGCGGATATATATGCTTTAAATGAAGCTATTGAAACAGAAATTCTAAATGAAATTTCTGAAATATTCACAAGGCAGGCTGATGAAGGGGTAAAAATATCGCTACAAAGAAGAATATCCCAAACACTAGACTATGTTTATAAAAATAAAAAAGAATTTTATATGGGTTTTTTTAATAGTAATTCTGCAGAAAAGTTAGTTATTAATTCAGCAAGATTATTTTTAGAAGAATTTTATCCAGAGAAAAAACATACTATGGAAATGTTGAGGTTAACTTTGTGGCGCACGGTATAGTTGGAGTTATAAGTGAATGGATAAAATCAGGGGGCGAAAACCGAGAGGAGTTTGAAAAAACTCTTATACATATAATTTCAAGATTTATATCTGAATTAAATGAAGAAAACTAATATCAAAATAAGGCTGCAATATAGTAGATTATTTATCACAAATTCAACTAAAATAAAGGTTATAATCTAAGTAACATAAGGCTAATTTTTTAATTTATATTTCGCTGAATTATAGTGAAAAACAAAGAAAAGCCGAGAAAAATAAATTTGTTTTTAGTTAAAAAACAAACGTGCAGTTTTATACCTACAAAAAGAGTGTAAAACGAATAGAAAGGAAAGGTATTATAAAAATGAGAAAAGTTGTATCTCTTAATCAAAATTGGCAGTTTTCAAAAGACGGGGCGTCTTTTGAAAATGTAAACGTTCCACACACTTGGAATAATTTAGACGGACAAGACGGGGGCGCTGATTATTATAGAGCAAAATGCTACTATAAAAAAACAATTAATTTAGAAAAAACAAACGGAGTAGTTTATTTAGAATTTGAAGGTGTAAACCATATTGCAACCGTTAAATTAAATGGAACTCTTTTAGGCGAACATAAAGGCGGATTTTCAACATTCCGTTTTGATGTTACTAAAATAATGAAAGAAGGCGAAAACTTACTAGAAGTTGAAGCTGATAACACAGACGGACTGCAAGTTTATCCTCAAGCGGCAGACTTTACATTCTTTGGTGGAATTTATAGAGATGTGAATGTTGTTTATGTTAATAACACTCATTTTGATTTATCATACCACGGAAGTAAAGGCGTTTATGTAACTCCAAAAGTAGAGGGCGATAAAGCAGAAGTTGCGATTGAAAGCTATATTCTAGGGGATACAGCTGGCGCTAAAATAAATTTTGAAGTTGTGGATAAAGCTGGCAATGTTGTAGTAAAAAAAGAAGTTGAAGCGTCTGCAATGGCAAAAAATAGCGTAACTATTGAAAATCCAGTTTTATGGCATGGCACAGAAAATCCATATATGTACACACTAAAAGCTACAATCATAAAAGGCGAAGAAGTTTTAGATAATTTAGAAATTTTATTTGGCGTTCGCTCATTTAAAGTTTGCCCTGAACGTGGATTTATATTAAATGGTAAAGAGTATCATCTTCACGGAGTTTCACGTCACCAAGATAAAAAAGATAAGGGTTGGGCAATAGACCACGAAGACCAAGATTTTGATATGGAACTTATTAAAGAAGTTGGCGCTACAACTATCCGTTTAGCTCACTATCAACATAATCAATATTTCTACGATTTATGTGATAAAGAAGGTATGGTTTTATGGGCTGAAATTCCATTTATCACATCATTCTTAGAATCAAAAGAGGCTAGAGAAAACACTCTAAGCCAAATGAGAGAACTAGTTGTTCAAAACTATAATCACCCATCTATATTCTTCTGGGGTATTTCAAATGAAATCACTATTGCTGGAGAAACAGATGAATTAGTTGAAAATCAAAAAGCATTAGTTGATTTAATTCATGAGTATGACACATCAAGACTAACAACTATTGCAAATGTTTCTTTTGTTGATATGGAGTCAAGCCAAAACACTTTAACTGATGTGGTTTCATACAATCACTATTTCGGATGGTATGGCGGCAAATTAGAAGAAAATGAAAAATGGATAGATGAATTCCATCAAAAATATCCAAATGTGCCTATCGGAATTTCAGAATACGGAGCAGAAGGCATTATGCGTTTGCACTCAGATGAGCCAAAAATGCGTGATTATTCAGAAGAATACCATGCAGTTTATCATGAGCATATGCTGAAAATATTTGCTGAACGCCCATTTATTTGGTCAACACATCAATGGAATATGTTCGACTTTGCAGCCGATGCAAGAGATGAAGGCGGAGTTCAAGGAAGAAATAATAAAGGGTTAGTTTCTTTTGATAGACAAACTAAAAAAGATGCGTTCTTCTTATATAAAGCATACTGGAATGCAAAAGATAAATTTGTTCATATCACTGGTAGAAGATATTTAGATAGACATAATCTAACTTCGGATATTAAAGTTTACTCTAATGAAGACGAAGTTGTTTTAGTTGTTAATGGCAAAGAATATCCAGCAGTTAAAGGCGAAAAAATATTTATAATTAAAGATGTTGAATTAAAACTCGGCGAAAACACTTTAGTTGCAAAAACTAAAAATGCCACTGATGAAATTAAATTAAACGGTGTTGAAAAAGCAAACGAAAGCTATGTACTTCCAGTGGAAGAAAATGAAATGAGCGAAGGCGCTAAAAACTGGTTTTTAGATTTAATGAAAAATAATGCTGGGCAAGAAATGACATTTAACCCAGAATATCTATCAGTTAAAGACACTCTAAATGATATTTTAGCTAATGAAGAAGCAAAAGAAATGCTAATGAATATTTTTGCATCATCAGGAAAAATGGTTATTAATGATGGTATGCTAAAAATGGTTGGCAAAATGAGAATGGAAATCATTATGAAAATGGCTGGAGATAAAATGCCAGAAGGCGCAGATTTAGCTATAAATGCAAAACTTCAAAAAATTAAAAAAATCAAGTAAATAAAGCAGAGATGCCAATAAAAATAAAACACTGATTTTCAAAAGGAAATCAGTGTTTTATTTTTGCTATAGATTATATGAGTAAGGCTAGCTTTAGGAAGTGTTAAAAATAGTGATATTAAGAATTAACATTTTTATATAAAGTATAACTGATTATTTGACATAAATTTTTATTTTATTAAGTTTTTCACATATTTGAGTTTATATATTTTTATGGTATAATTATAATATAGTGATATTGTAAGTAGCATAATTAAAGTGGTGTTTTATATTTTTTAAAATATTTTTAACAGCTTTAATATTGCACATAGGCTGCTTAAAAGCTAGCCTTAAAAATGAAAGGGGAGTTAGCTATGAAAAAAGCATCTGAACTTTTACAGAAGTTTCTAAGTAAATTTGGGCTTTTATATGGAGTCTTTTTACTAATTCTCGTTTTTGTATTTAGAGATACTCAAGATGTTTTGCTTCAAAATAATATTACGGATTTTTTTGTAGTTCCATTTTTGATTTTGGTAATTTTTAATACATTATTGCGAGCACTTGTAAAGGTAAGTGAAATAATTCGTACCAACCAAAAATAGATAAATATTTACTAAAACTTCGTTAAATGCACTTATAAGGCGAAAGCAGCCATTTAAAAAAATAAAAAATAAATTCACATAAATAAAAAAGGTAGCATTTCTGCTACCTTTTTTATAGTGATAAAATATTAGGAAACTTAGATTTAAAATTTAATTCTAAGTGTTTTTTGATTATCTGTATTTTTTAACAACTTCGCAAGTGTCTTTACAAATTTGTGTGATTTCAGCCCATTTTTTATTATCTATTAAATCAGCAGAAACCATATAAGAACCACCACAAGCAATAATGTTTTTATTAGATAAAAATTCATCTAAATTAGCTAGTGAAACACCGCCAGTTGGCATGAATTTAATCATATTGTATGGTGCGCAAAGTGCGTTGATTGTTTTTAAGCCGCCGTATTGTGCAGCTGGGAAGAATTTAAGGTCTGTAAGGCCTAATTCTAGCGCCATTTCAATCTCTGTTGGAGTGATTGTGCCTGGATAAATTGGAATATTTTTTTCTTGGCAGTATTTAACGATTTTTGGATTAATACCAGGTGAAACGATAAATTCTGCACCAGCAGCGATAGCTTCATCAACTTGCTCAGTTTTTAAAACTGTTCCAGCACCAACTATCATATCTGGGTAAGCATCTTTCATAATTTTAATTGCTTTAGCAGCGCCAGCAACTCTAAAAGTTACCTCTGCAACTGGTAAGCCACCTTCCATAAGAGCTTTTGCCAGTGGCAGTGCATCTTCTTCAGGTCTATCTAATTTTATAACAGGTACAACACCTATTTTTGAAATTTTTTGCATTAAAGACATAATATCTTCCTTTCTCTTTTAGAGAAGTTTTCTCCATTATTTAAAATGGAGAAAACTAAATATAAAAATTTTAATTATCTGTCAACACGAGCAGAACCGCCGCCCACTAATTTTTCAACTTCTTTTAAGCTAGCCATTGAAGTATCGCCAGCTGTTGTCATAGCTAATGCACCATGAGCTGCACCGTAGTTAACAGCTACTTGAGCATCGCCTTTTTCGATTAAGCCATAGATTAAGCCTGAAGCGAAGCTATCTCCACCACCAACTCTATCCATGATTTCTAATCCGTCAAATCTTTTTGAGAAATGGATTTCTCCATCAGCCCAGCACATTGCAGCCCAATCGTTAACTGTTGCAGTTTTAACTCCTCTTAAAGTTGTAGCAACAACTTTAAAGTTTGGATATGTTGAAACAGCTTCGTTTATCATTGCTTTGTAGCCGTCTAGGTTTAATTCTGTTAAGCTTTCATCATTACCAGGAACTTCAAATCCAAGGCAAGCTGTGAAATCTTCTTCATTACCAATCATTACATCGATATAAGGAGCGATAGCACGGTTTACTTCTCTAGCTTTTTCAATTCCGCCAATAGCTTTCCACATTGAAGGGCGGTAGTTTAAATCGTATGAAACGATAGTGCCGTATTTTTTAGCAGCTTTAACAGCAGCGATTGTAAGTTCAGCTGTACTTTCTGAAAGAGCAGCGAATATACCACCAGTGTGCATCCAACGAACACCTAAAGTTCCAAAAATATAATCAAAATCAAAATCAGCAGCAGTTAATTGGCTAACAGCTGTGTTGCCTCTATCTGAAACACCAACAGCGCCACGAACACCGTATCCACGTTCTGTAAAATTCATACCGTTTCTTACAGTTCTTCCAATACCATCGTATTCTCTCCATTTAATGAATTGAGTATCAACACCACCTTGTAGGATAAAATCTTCAACTAATCTACCGATTTCATTATCAGCTAGAGCAGTTAAAATAGCTGTTTTATAACCAAAACATCTTCTTAAACCACGAGCAACGTTGTATTCTCCGCCGCCTTCCCAAGCTCTAAAATGTCTTGCAGTTTTGATTCTTCCTTCGCCTGGATCAAGACGAAGCATAACTTCTCCTAAAGAAATTTCGTCGAACATGCATTCCTCTTTTGGTCTTAATTTTAAATTCATTTTGCTATCTCCTTTAAATAAAATATTTTTTTAAATCTGAATTTATTGTTTGCATTAAATTACCATTTAAATGATTATTTAATATATTTTTATATGCAATCACATCTTTATTTATAATTGCATTTAATAACTCTTTATGCTCATTTATAAGCGTTTCGTATTTTGATTGAATTATATCAACCATACGAAATCTAGTGTAGTTAACTTGCAGTTTTAAAATTTCATTCCATATTCCATCGTGGCCTGTCCTTTTAAAAATATGTCCGTGAAAAAGGATATCGTGTTCAAAAAAATTATCAAAATCGTTTTGATTTTCAATCATCTTGTTTAAAATTTCGATGTCTTCCTTAGTTTGGATTTTTATAAACTGCTTAATTATATCAACTTCTAAAACTAATCTCATATAAATAAAATCTTTGATTTTATCATAATCTAAAAAAGAAACATATGTTCCCCTTTGTGGGATTATATTTAAAAAACCTTCATTTTCAAGCCTTGTGAATATTGCTTTTATAGGCGTTCTTGAAACATTAAAAACTTTTGAAATTTCATTTTCAGAAAGCTGAGTTCCAGGAGGATACTCTAAGTTTATGATTGATTGCTTTAGGGAGTTGTATATTTCTTCATTATTTAATATTTGCAATACCAATATAATCAACCTACCTTCATATGTAACCTTGCTTGTATACTTGTATACTACCACTAGAGATAAAAAAAGTCAACATATTTTATTTATAATATGTCGACATTTTTATTTTCTGCATTTTCAATAAAAAAACAGAAATTTTCTATGCAATAAATATAAGAAAAAAGTGATAAAATGTGGATGAAATTGATAAAAACAATTATACCACAAAATAGTTGTTTTTCTCAGTTAAAACTTTCACAAAAGAATCAAGTCCTTTGTAAATATGGCTTGAGTATAATTCTCTTAAGCCTTTTACATCTTTATTAGAGATTAACTGGAAAATTTTGCAGTGGTCATTAAATAAATTTTGCAAGTCTTCTTCTGTGTTAAGTTCTGCAGTAACGGCTCTAAATCTTAAATAGTCTAGCCCAAAATCGATAAAGTGATGCCAAAGGTTTTCTTTATTAGCTAAACTAAAGATATTTTGATGAAATTGATTATCTAATTCATAAAAAAGTAAAGAACGTTCAACTAGGCTAATTGAAGTATCATCAATAACCTTTTGTTGACGAATTAATTTTAATTTAAGGGCGGTAAGTGTGTTTTCTTTCATAATAGGAACGATATCCTCAACTATGCCCATCTCTAGCTTTTCTCTTAAATACATAACTTCAGAAACGGTTTCTAAACGGATAGGATTAATTGTTGTGCCTTTGTTAGGAACGATAGTAATTAAATTATCATACTCTAATCTTTTAAAAACTTCACGGATTGGAGTTCTTGACACATTAAATCTTTTTGATATATCAATCTCCCCGATGGTTTGGCCTGGCACTAGCTTTAAAAATATGATTTCATTTTTGAGAGTTTCGTAGATATCGTTATTAGATAAATTTGGCGATATTTTGCTCATGTATACAACCTCCAGTAAAAAATAATATATACATTATTATATCAAAAAAAGATTAAAAAAGCTAGCATTATTTTATAATAGTTTGAGAATAAATACACACTTATTCATATATTTTTCATATTCTGTATACAGCCTTTGGTAATATTGCATAAGAGTAAAAGCGTTATTTTAGGCTAATAAACGAAAGTTCAGTTAAGGTCAAGATTTAACTTGTATGCAGGTTTAACTTGTGGTACAATTTAACTATATACTCACGTAAAATAATTTTAGGTGAGTTAAAAGGAAAAATAAAGAAAATGAGGTGGTTAGTTTGAAATTGACATTTAGATGGTATGGTGTAGATGATAAAGTTACTCTGCAAAATATCAGACAAATTCCAAACATGAGCGGTGTGGTTACTGCTGTGTACACAACTCCTGTTGGAGAAGTGTGGAGTAATGAAGAAATTCAAAGCTTAAAGAAAACAATTAATGAGCAAGGCCTTGAAATGGAAGTTATCGAAAGTGTTCCAGTTCATGAAGATGTAAAACTAGGTCGTGGTGATTATTTAAGATTTATAGAAAACTATAAAGAAAATATTAGAAGACTTGGCGCTGCAGGAGTTAAAGTTATTTGTTATAATTTTATGCCTGTGTTCGACTGGACAAGAAGCCAATTAGATAAAGAGTTAGAAGATGGCTCAAACGCACTTGTATTTTATAAAGATCAAGTGGAAAAAATGGATCCAGTGGAAGGCGACTTAGCTCTGCCAGGCTGGGATTCTTCTTACACTAAAGAAGAAATGAGAGAATTAATTTCAGCATATGGCAAGCTTGGTGAAGAAGGACTATGGAAAAACCTAGAATTTTTCTTAAAAGAAATTATTCCAGTGGCTATTGAGGCTGATGTTAAAATGGCTATTCACCAGGATGATCCACCATGGAGCATATTTGGAATTCCAAGAATAATAACAAACGAAGCTAATATCGATAGATTCTTAGCATTATATGACGATGTGCATAACGGCTTAACTTTATGTGCAGGCTCATTAGGATGTGCAGTGTTTAATGATTATGCAGCTATGGTTAGAAAATATGGTAAAATGGGCAAAATTCATTTTGCACATTTAAGAAACGTTAAAATCTTAGAAAACGGTTTTGAAGAATCAGCACATTTCTCAGATTGCGGTTCTTTAGATATGGTTGAAATTCTAAAAGCATACCACGAAGTAGGATTTACAGGATATATCCGCCCAGACCACGGAAGAATGATTTGGGGCGAAACTGGCAGACCAGGATACGGATTATATGATAGAGCATTAGGTGCTTCTTATATCACTGGTATCTGGGAAACTCTATCAAAACTTAAGTAAAATTTTTCTTTTAGTAAAAAGGTGAAAATGATTTTTACCTTTTTGCTATGAAAATTATCAAAAAGATTAATTGTAAAAAAAGTTTAAAATAGAGAAAAGAAAGGATTGATAGGATATGAGCATTTATATTTCAGGCTTCTCAGATGAAATTTCTGATAGCCTAGATGAGCAAATCAGAGTTGTTAAATCATTAGGTATGGAGTATATCTCTTTAAGAGGTATCGATGGAAAAAATATCGGCGATTTTACTCCAGAAGAATTTAAAAGCGAAGTTTTGCCAAGATTAAATGGCGCAAATGTGAAAGTTTCATCAATAGGCTCTCCAATAGGAAAAGTTTTTATAGATGATGAAGAAGGCTATGAAAAGCAATTAGTAGTTTTAGAAAATATTTGTAAAATAGCAAATATGCTAGACTGCAAATATATTAGAATTTTTAGCTTTTTCATCAAAAAAGAATTAAACTATGATGATTACAAAGAGCCGGTTATTAAAAAAATCAAAGAATTTGCAAAAATTGCAGGAAAATATAACGTTATACTTCTTCACGAAAATGAAAAAGATATCTTTGGAGATATAGCAAGAAGATGTAAAACTATTTTTGATGAAGTTGGCTCTGATTATTTTAAAGCTATCTTCGACTTTGCAAATTTTGTTCAGTGCGGCGAAGACACAAAAAAAGCATATGATTTATTAAAAAAAGATATTCTATATTTCCATATTAAAGATGCATCATACGATGTTTCATACAATGTTTTATGTGGAACAGGTGACGGTAAAATCCCTGAAATTTTAGAAGAGGCTATCAAAGGTGGATATAAAGGATTCTTAACTTTAGAACCACATCTTGCAATGTTTGGCTCACTTCAATCACTAGAACTTGAAGCGGCCGACACTGTTGTTAACACAGACGCAAATATCACTGGCGAACAAGGATATGAAATGCAATATAAAGCAGTTAATGAAATTTTAAACAAGATAGGAGTTTAATTATTATGAAAAAAGTAAGATTAGGTATTATCGGTGTAGGCCAACAAGGTGGAATGTACACAAGTTTATTTACAGGACAAGCAACTAAACCAGGCGGTTTCGCTCTTCCTTGCGCAAACTTTGAGCAAATTGAAATTGGAGCTTTTTGTGATATAGATCCTGCTGTTAGAGCAAGATTAACAGAAATGTTCCCAGAAACTCCAGTGTATGATAACTACATTGAATTACTAGATAGCGGAAATGTTGATGCAATCGTTACAACAGTTCCTCACTACTTACATCCAGAAATGGGTATCGAAGCATTCAAAAGAAACATCCACGCTCTTTTAGAAAAACCAGCTGGTGTTTACACAAAACAAGTTAAAGAAATGATTGAAATGGCAAAAACTAAACCAGAATTAACTTTCGGCGTTTACTTTAACCAAAGAATGAATCCATTATACAGAAGATTAAAAGAAATTATAGATAACGGTGAAATCGGTGATATCAGAAGAACAAACTGGATTATCACAAACTGGTACCGTCCAACTGCTTACTACAAGCAAAGTGACTGGAGAGCAACTTGGGGCGGCGAAGGCGGCGGCGTTTTAGTTAACCAAGCTCCTCACCAAATCGACTTACTACAATGGCTATGCGGTATGCCTAAAAAAGTTTACGCTAAATGCCAATACGGTTCACACAGAAACATCGTTGTTGAAGATGATGTAACTGCTATATTTGATTACGGCAATGGCGCAACAGGTACTTTTGTAACTTGTACTCATGATGTAAACGGTACAGACCGTTTAGAAATCAGCGGTAGCAAAGGTAAAATCGTTGTTGAAGGTTCAAAAACTGCTTATGTTACTCGTATGAGCAAATCAGAAACAGAAATCGATAATGGGTGCACAGATATGAGACAAGTTTATGCTCTTATGACTGGCGGAAATATCGAAGGCGTTGAAAAAGAAACAGAAACAATCGAATTCAACACAGGTTGGGGCGACCAACATGCTGATATCCTAAGAAACTTTGCTGCAAACATTATTGATAAAACTCCACTAGTTGCTCCTGGTGCTGATGGAATTAACGGCGTTAGACTTGCTAATGCTATCCATTTATCAAGCTGGTTAAACGAAGAAGTTTCAATCGATTTTGATGAAGATATGTTCTTAGATATGCTAAACAAAAAAGTTGAAGAAGAAAAAAACGCGAAATAATTTAAAATAATAAATTTGCAATTTAAATATTCTTGCTAAAGTGGCGAGAAAACCCCTATGTAATATTAAATTATATTAGGGGTTTTCTCACACAAGAATATAAAAACTGCATACAAAGGAAGGACAATTTATGTTAAAAGTTGCAATTATAGGAGCGGGAACTATTGCCCCAATTCATAAACACGCTATTTCTATAAGCGAAAATGCCGAGCTTGTTTGTGTATGTGATACTGATGAAAGCACGTTTTCGATGTTTGAAGGAGTGAAAACTTACACAGATATTGATGAAATGCTAGAAAAGGAAACCCTTGATTGCGTGCATATTTGCCTACCTCATTATATGCACGTTGATGTGGCAATAAAATGCGCTAAAAAAGGTATACACGTTTTCACAGAAAAACCAGTTGCTCTAACTTATGAAGAGGCTACTAAGTTATTCACGATTGAAGAAGATTATAATGTTAAAGTGGGCGTTTGTCTGCAAAACAGATATAATACAACTTCAGTAAAACTAAAAGAAATTTTTGATAGTAGTGATAAAAGTAAGTTTTTAGGAACAAAAGGTATTGTAACTTGGCATAGAAACAGCGATTATTATAAAAAAGCTCCTTGGAGAGGCAAAATGGCTCTTGCAGGCGGCGGCGCTGTTATAAATCAATCAGTTCACACTTTAGATTTACTAAGTTTTATAGCTGGCGAATTTAAAACTGTTGAATCAAAAGTTGCAAACTTTTCTTTAAAAGAAACTGAAATTGAAGATAGCGTTATGGCGAGAATGAAATATAAAGATAGTGATGCAAGCAGTATTTTCTTTGCAACTATCGGATTTTGTTCAAACTCATCTGTTAAAATCGATTTAGTTTATGAAGATGTTACTTATAAAATGGCTGATAGCAAATTATATAAGCAAGACATGAAAACTGGCGAAGAAACTCTTCTTTGTGAAGATCAAAAATTACCAGGTTCAAAGCATTATTATGGTGCTAGTCACTTTATTGCAATAGATAGCTTTTATAAAGCTATTATTAATAATACAAACGAATATGTTAGCGTTAAAGAAGCTGCATATCCAATAAAAGTTTTAGATAATATTAGATTATCTGATGAACTAAGAAAAGAAATGGAGATATAACTATGGCTAGAATTGGTGTTCAAATTATGGTTCTTCGTGAACAAATTATAAAAGATGGCGTTTACGAAACAATGAAAAAATTAAAAGAAATCGGATACTCTTGTATCGAGGTTTCTCAAGTTGCAATGACTCCTGAAAATGTTGCAGAATTAAAAAGAGCTTGTGAAGATTTCGATTTAGAAATCGCTGCTCTATCAGCTGCATTAGAGCCAATGATGCCAGGAACAGAGGCATTAACAACTCATTTTGATAAAATCGTTGGTGATTGCAAAACTTTAGGTTGTAACTATTTAAGAATTGGCATGATGCCATTTAACTACATTGGCTCTTTAGAAAAAGCTATGGAATTTGCAAAAAAATGCGATGCTATGGCTGAAAAATTAGACGAGCATGGAATTAAATTATACTACCACAACCACCATATCGAATTTATTAAATATGATGGCAAATATCTACTTGATATTATCCGTGATGAAACAAATAAAATCGGATTTGAAATCGATGTGCACTGGGTTCAAAGAGGTGGTGAAAACCCAGTTGAATTCATTAAAGGCTACAAAGGTAAATTAGAACTTTTACATATTAAAGATTTCAAAATCGTTGAACCAGACTTTACTGATTTAGATCCAAGAGATATGGCTAAATTCTTCCAAGCATTTATGAATGTTGTAAGATTTGCTGAAATCGGAGAAGGTAATTTAGATATTAAAGCAGTTATAGAAGCTGGTATTGAAACAGGTTCAAAATACATTATTGTAGAGCAAGATGATACATATGGTAGGGATCCGTTTGAAAGTTTAGCTATCTCAAGAGAAAATCTAGTTAAACTAGGTTATGCTGACTTATTTTAATTAATCATTTATAGGTCGACATTAAGTCGACCTATTTTGAATTTTAATTTACAAATTTTTAAGCAATAAAGGAAGGACTATAAATATTATGAAAAACTTTTTAGATAAAGATTTTTTATTAGAAAGCGAAACTGCAAAAAAATTATATCATGAATTTGCTGCAGGAATGCCTATTTTTGATTATCATAACCACTTAAATCCAAAAGAGATTTACGAAGATATAAAATATGAAAATATTTCACAGCTATGGCTAGGCGCAGACCATTATAAATGGAGAGTTATGCGCAGTAATGGAGTGAAAGAAGAGTATATAACAGGCGATAAAGAAGATTATGAAAAATTCTTAGAATTTGCAAAATCTATCCCATACACTCTAGGCAATCCAATGTATCACTGGACTCATTTAGAACTACAAAGATATTTTGAAATCCACACTCCGTTAAGCGAAAAAACAGCTAAAGAAATCTTTGATAAGTGTAATGAGCTATTAGCAAAAGATGAATTTTCTCCAAGAAATTTAATCAGACGTTCAAACGTTAAGGCTATGTGCACAACAGATGATCCAAAAGATGATTTAAAATATCATAAATTGTTAAAAGAAGAAGGCTTTGATTGCAAAGTGCTTCCAACATTTAGACCAGACAACTTTATTCATATTGAAAAACCAGCATTTGTGCCTTATGTAAATGCAGTTAAAGATTTAGGATATAAAGCTGAAAATATAGATGATGTTTTAGCATTTTTTACTGAGAGATTAGATTATTTCCACGAAGTTGGTTGTAGATTATCTGATCACGGATTAGATGTTTTAATGTATTTAGAAGCTAGTAAAGAAGAAGTTGATGCTATATACAAAAAAGGACTTTCTGGCGAAAGTTTATCAATAGATGATTTAAGAAAATACAAAGGATACTTACTATCATTTTTAGGTAAAGAATATAATAAACGTGGCTGGGTAATTCAATACCACATCGGCCCTATGAGAAACAATTCAACTAGAATGTTTAATAAATTAGGTGCAGACGCTGGATTTGATTCTATTAATGATGGTCCTGTTGCATCTGATTTATCAAAATTATTAGATAGTATGGATAAAACAAACGAATTGCCAAGAACTATTTTATACTGCTTAAATCCTGCTGATAATGCTGTTTTAGCTTCAATGCTAGGAAACTTCCAAGGCGGTGGTATTGCTGGAAAAATCCAATTTGGTTCAGGTTGGTGGTTTATGGATACAAAACAAGGCATGATAAAACAAATGGAAGATTTATCTTCAATGGGATTATTATCACGTTTTGTTGGTATGCTAACAGATTCAAGAAGCTTCTTATCTTTCCCAAGACATGAATATTTTAGAAGAATTTTATGTAATGAAATAGGAAAACTTGTTGAAAATGGTGAATACCCAGCAGACTATGATATGCTAAAAGAAATCGTTGAAGGAATTTGCTATAATAATATAAATAATTATATTCAGCTATAATTTTTTAGATAAATTTGCATTTAATATTATTATAAAAATTAAATATAATAATATTAAATGCTTTGCATAAAAGAATTTTCTAAGATTTGCGAGAATGGAAAATTATAAATTTTGAAAAAAGCAAAAAAGAGAAAATTTTGAAAAAGGAAGGACTATATAAAATGAAATTAAATATTCAATCAATTAAAAATAATAAAGCAGAGTGGGAAAAAATCGGAGTTAGCCTGCCTACTTTTGATTTAGAAGCAGCTGCGAAAAAAACAGACGAAAGCCCAAAATGGATTCACTTTGGTGCTGGTAATATCTTTAGAGGATTTATCGCAAGAGTTAATCAAGAATTATTAAATAAAGGCGTTACAGACGCTGGGATAATAGCAGTTGACACTTTTGACTATGATATTATCGATAAAATCTACACTCCATACGATAATTTAACAATGTTAGTTAGATTAAAAGCTGATGGTGGAATGGATAAAGAAGTTATCGCTGGTGTTTCAAGAGCTTACAGAGCAAACCCACAAGATACTGATTTTGTTAAAATCACAGAAGCTTTTGAAAATCCATCACTTCAAATGATTAGCTTTACTATAACAGAAAAAGGCTACGCTTTAAAAACTCCAAACGGTGAATATTTAGGCGTTGTTAAAGAAGATATCGAAAAAGGACCAAAAGAAGCAAAACACGCAATGAGCATTGTCGCATCTCTTTTATACAAACGTTTTGTAAAAGGCGGATATCCTTTAGCTGTTTGCAGTATGGATAACTGTAGCCATAATGGTGAAAAATTAAAAGCTTCAATTGTTGAAGTTGCAACTAAATGGGCTGAAAACGGCTTTGTTACTAAAGATTTTATCGATTATCTAAACGATGAAAGTAAAGTAGGATTCCCTTGGAGTATGATTGATAAAATCACACCAAGACCAGCTACTTCTGTACAAGAAGATTTAGAAAAACTTGGAGTTAGTGATATGGCTCCAATCGTAACTTCTAAAAACACATTTATCGCACCATTTGTTAATGCTGAAGTTCCAGAATATTTAGTTATTGAAGATATGTTCCCTAACGGAAGACCTCCTCTTGAAGAAGGCGGAGTTTTTGTAACTGATAGAGATACAGTTAATAAAGTTGAAACAATGAAAGTTACAACTTGTCTAAATCCACTTCACACAGCTTTAGCTGTTTATGGATGCATTTTAGGCTACACAAGAATTTTTGAAGAAATGAAAAATCCAACTCTTCGTAAATTAGTTGAAAAAATTGGCTATGAAGAAGGAATGCCAGTTGTTGTTGATCCAAAAATCATCAGCCCAAAATCATTTATTGATGAAGTTATCAATGAAAGATTATCAAATCCATTTATCCCAGACGAACCACAAAGAATTGCAACTGATACATCTCAAAAAGTTGGCATTCGTTTTGGCGAAACAATTAAATCTTATATCGCTAGTAGCACATTAGATGCAAAAGATTTAACTGCGATTCCTTTGGCTCTAGCTGGCTGGCTAAGATATCTTTTAGCTGTTGATGATAATGGAGAAGAATTCAGTTTATCAAGCGATCCATTATTAGAAGAATTAACTGCAAAACTTTCTAGTGTTAAAGTGGGCGGTGAATATAACGGCGAGTTAAAAGAAATTTTAGCTAATAAAAATATATTTGGTCTTGATTTAGTAGAAGCTGGTTTATCAGACAAAATCGAAACAATGTTTAAAGAATTAATTGCAGGTAAAGGTGCTGTTACAGCTACTTTAGAAAAATACCTAAAATAATAGCGAAGAATTAACTATTTATTTTTAACATTATAATAGCAGTAAAACAAAACGACGATTTTTCTAAAGAAAATCGTCGTTTTAGCGTTTAGAATTAAATTGTAATATATGCATTCATATGATATGATAAGTTAAACAAAACATTAATTTTAAGGGGGTTTATATTATGGACAAAGTAAAAGCTTTTTTTGAATTTATTGATAGAAAAAGAATTTTTAATGTATTATTTTTATTAGCAATAATTTTTGGGAATTATTATATTTCAGTAGTGGCAATCGCTGTTTGGACATCTTATTTAGCTTATAAAGCAGTGTCTACTAAGTATAAAACTGAGAAAATATTATACACAATATCATCTGTTGTTATGGGAATTTTATTTTTGGTTTATGTCTTTCAATAAAATTTAATAGATAGATTTGATAAAAGAAAGTATTTAAATAAAGAGAACTATTAATATGAAAAAGATTTTAATTATTATAAGCGTTATGCTTTTTGTTTTTACAGGCTGCACTGAAACTGAAAGCTATTCTATGTCAATTAAGCCGACTGAATTTTCACAGGAAACCGAGCAGGCTTTATCAATATTTAATGATGAACTGCAGTATTTTGATATAAAATACGATGAAACAGCGAAATATTATAGTATGACTATCTGGGCCTATAAAGATGGTGAGTGGAATGAAGCTGGAAAAACTTATGGCGAAATTGAATATTTAAATAATCAAATTGCAATTAATTTAACAGATGATAGCTGTGAAATATTCACTATTTCTGAAAATGGACATGTATCTTCTTTTTATCCAGAAATTGATACTGATTTTGAAAATGCAGTAGGGATTGCTGGCTCAAGAGTTGATAGAGAAATTCCAATGGAGTTAGATAAAGAAATCCCTATCTGGGTTAAAATTGGTACAGAAAGCTTTAGTATGAGCGTTTTTGATATAACAGAAGATTTTAGAAATAATGAATGCGATTCAGGAATAGCGGTAACTCTTACTATTTCTCAAGAAGAATTGCATTAAGATAATTTAAAAGGATAAAAAATGTTTTCAAATAAAGAAGAAAAAAGATTTGTAATTAAAGAGTAAGAAAGTATAGGCTTTGGAGGTATTTCAATAGTGGTCGATAAGGTGAAGGGGTTAACTATTTAATGACTATAGAAAGTGGACCAAGTAGCGTTACTCCTTTACTTGATGAAAAAGGCGATGTGATTATAGATGAAAATTAAAAAAAATGACGATTTCCTATTGGAAAATCGTCATTTTTTAATTATTTAAATATCTGGATTACAGTATTAAATTATTTTAAATTTTCATAGAATTTATCTTGCATAGCTAGATTATACTTTGAATACTCGCCATTTAAAAATAATTTAAAGCCATTATTTTTAAATTCCACCCAGCTTTCTTTTTCTTTATTAACTAAAATAGGGAAAAAGTAAACATCATTTTCTTTAGCTGAATCTAAATCGGCAGGAGCATCGCCTATCATTAATAAATTTTCTTTTTTGTAGCCCTTAGTTAATAGCTGAGAAATGCAATATTTTTTACTGCCATCGTTTTGACTCATTAAAATATCAACATATTCCATCAGTTTTTCCTCGGTCCACTCAGAAACTAACGCCTCGTGATTTGCAGAAGAAACAATAGCTATATCTGCAAATTCTTTAGCATATTTTAATATTTCACGAACACCCTCAAAAGATTTTTTCTTTTCGATTGGCAGTTTCTCAATGCGTTCATTAACAGCTAAAGACCAATTTAGAGATTTTTGTAAAATACTAGAATTATTTTTTTCTATTTCAGTTTTTAGTGAAGAGTTAGAAAGCTCTTTTGCGTTTTCAGTCCAGTGTTTTAATTCATCAATACCATCAATTTTAGTGATGTTTTTATCAACATAATCTAAAAAATAGTACTGAGTTTTAAAACGATTAACTCCACGAGTTAAACTAAATAGATTAATTTCTGCCCATTTTTTTATTAATTCGTCTTTATTAAAATCATTTAAATTAAATTCATCTAAAAGGCAAGGACCAAAGCATTCAATATGCTTTATATTCATAGTATCGATAGCAGTTCCATCGGAGTCTATGCAAATAATAAAATCTTTAGTTTTTGTAAAGTTCATTATAGTCTAGTTCCCCATATATCGCCAAAAGCATTAACAGGATCAACGCCTTTAAATTCGCTTTCACCAGTTAGTTTTTCAACTAGAGAATTAACTGTGTCTTGGCTTCCATCGTAGCAGTTTATGTATGTTTTAGCAAAAGGAGCATCTGATAGTAGGAATGGGTGACCAACTGAAGCCACTACAACTGGTAGTTCATGAACATACCATGGAATTTCTCCGCCGCCTTTACCCATACCCCAGGAAACTCTTTCTACAACTGAGCCGTAGCTTTTAACTTTTCCTAAAGTAATAATTAAATCTTGATTTGAAACAAAGTCTTCAACTTTTGATTTTGCAGCAGAGTAAACATTTAAACTTTTGCCCATAACCTCTTGCACTAAAGCAGGATTATTTGTTCTTTTTGCTTCAAATTGAGCTTCGTTGATTTGAGCTATAATTTTTGCGATTGGTTCTTCGAAAATTGTAACTTCAAAGCCTTTAGCTTCAAGTGCTGTTTTTAAATCTTTTTCAGTTGGCTTAGCTTTGCCCATTAAAGCAAACATACCGCCTGAATCGTAGCCTTTAACAGGAACAATCATAATGCGTTTGTATTTTTCTGGAGTGATTGGGAAAATATCTTGTTTTGACTTAACTAATGTAACTGATTCATCAGCCATTTTTTTAGCAAATTCTTTATGCTCTTGACAGCCAACAACATTGTAAACATTTTCAGCTGAAGGAACAATAGCTTCTTTAACTTTTTTATGTAATCCCATTGAAGCTTTTAAAGCTAGGATTCTTTCAAGAGCTTCCTGTAATCTTTCTTCTGTGATGATTCCATTTTTGTAGCCGTCCATCATGTAGCCATAATCTTCATCTAAATCATTAAAGAATAAGAACATATCACAGCCAGCAGCGATAGCGCTTGGTAGCATTTCGCTTCTTTTCATCATACAAGTTAAACCAATCATATGAGAAGCATCAGTAACTATCATACCATTAAAACCTAGTTTTTCTCTTAGAAGGCCTTGTAGTAAAGGTCTTGAAAGAGTTGCAGGCATCATTTCTTCTTCTGTTATGCTAGGGCTTAGTTCTTTTTCAAAAGAAGGAAGCATAATGTGTCCTGCCATGATAGCTGGAAGTCCTGCGTTTATTAAAGAAGAATAAACTTTACCAAAAGTGTCCATCCACTCTTTAGTGCCATAGCTATTTATGCTTGGAGCTAAATGTTGATCTCTTTCATCTAATCCATCGCCTGGGAAGTGTTTTGCAGCGCAGGCAAAGCCATCGTTTGTCATTGCACCCTTCATATACTCAACACTCATATCAGCAACTACTTGTGCATCGTTTGAAAAACAACGGTTTGAAATAATAGGATTTCTCCAGTTTAAATTGATATCGCAAATTGGAGCAAAAGACATATTGCAGCCGATTGCATGAGATTCTTTGTTTGACATTCTACCAAACTCAAAAGCATTTTCTTTTTTATTAGTAGCACCAATTTTAACATGGTCGCCAATCATAGTACCATCACTGCAAGCACCATTGCCGCCAGATTCAGTGTTGCAAGCGATAAGTAGAGGGATTTTAGAATTTTCTTGAAGAATTCTGTTTTGTTCGTGAACTTGTGCAGCATTGCCACCTTGGTATCTTGCGCCACCAATGTGATACTTTGAAACAATACCTTTTAAATAGTTTTCATCTTTATTCATAAATAAATTGAAAAATAATTGCCCAATTTTTTCTTCTGTAGTCATAGAAGAAATAGTGTCTTTAACCCATTTAATATCTTCATCATTAAGATTAAATGGAGCCGATTTAAAATTTACCATAATTAAAATCTCCTTTAAAAAATTAATACTTTAATTATACTATTAAAGTGTGAAAAAATATAGTGAAAACAATAAAATCAGCATTTTACACAAAACTTGTATACAGGCTTTTAGTTAAAATGCGTAGGCAAAATAACCAAATCAAGATGTTTTTTTATGTTTGTATACATGAAAAGGAAAACCGACGTGAATTATTAATATTCACATCGGTTTATGTAAGCCTTACTCATATAATTCGAACACGTTTTATAGTAATTAAATAGGCTCTATATCTTCGTTAAATGCTTTTGCAAGGCGTAAAGCATTACTGCAAGCCTTTGCCTTGATATAAAAGAAATTTATAAGTTTTAAGCGGCTTTGATTATATGAGTAAGGCTATGTATTTATAGAATTAAAATCAGATAGTAAAAGAAGTTTTCTCATATCATAAACAGTTACGGAAGAATTCTTTTCTTTTGAAATGATGCCCTCTTCATGAAGAGTGTGAAAAATTTTTGTAACGGTTACACGATGAAGTGAAAATATAGATGCAATATCTTCATGCCGTAAATTTATATCAATTAAAACTCCGTTTGCAGTTTCTTTTCCGTATTTTATAGCAAGTAGATACACAAGCCCACAAACTCTTTGCTCGGCTGTATTAAACGTCATATTTCCAAGTGTTGCAATTAAAATTCTAATTGTTTTAGAGAGCATTTGAGAAATAAATTCTTGCAACTGAAAATCATTTTTAAGCATCTCTTTAAAAACATCAACTGAAAATTCATATAACTCACATTCACCAACAGCCACATCAAATGCATTAGATGGATAAGAATGATATAGCCCAACTATTCCAGCAAAAGTTCCCTCAGTTTGAAATAGATAAATTTTTTCTTTTCCATCGTCGGTTAAAGAGGCGATTTTAACAGTGCCTTTTTTTATATAAAATACGCTAGCAGTAACATCGCCTTGGGAGATGATTATACTCTTATCATTTATTATCCTTTTTGAGGCTTTTTTTAGATATTTATCCATATCGATAGCAGTTTCACAGCTGAGCCAAGGAAGTAGAGAAATTAGAGAGTCTTGTTTTTTAAAGTCCATATAATTCACCCATGTTATTTGTTGATAAAATAGTTAATTAATATATTAAGTTTAAGTTTATCATATTTATATTATATAATCAATAAGTGTGCAAAATATATACAAAAAAAGACACCAATTTATATAAATCGATATATAAGCTTTAATGAAATTTTATAAAGTGTCGCTATAATCTTGTAGTTTTTAGTGTTCATTATATAATAAACTTTATGTAATACTTAGCCTTACTCATTTAATCTAAGCCGCTTAAAACTTATAAATTTCTTATATATCTACGTTATCCTCACTCGCAATACGTAAAGTATTCCTCGATTGTCTGCCTTGATATAAAAGAAATTTATGTGTTTTATCTCGAAGATTTTATAATGATTAAATAGGTTTTATATCAAGGCAAAGGCTTGCCTTAATGCTTTACGCCTTATAAAAGCCTTTAACGTAGATAGAGAGCCTATTTAATTATTATAAAACGTGTTCGGATTATATGAGTAAGGCTAGAGCGAAAAATGAAAACTTTAATAATATAAATAATTTTTTAATTGTATGGTAATCTTTGAGATACTCTTTTAGCTTAAAAGAAAAAAAGCTATCAAATTAATGATAGCTTTTTTGAATTTATAATTTTAATTATCCAATTCCGCCTAAAACAGCGCCTGCGATTAAAGCGATTAGAGCTAGAGGCACATAAACGTATTTTCCAAGAGGGATAAACCATTTACCGATAGCTTTTTTAGAGCCTTCGTTAACAGCTGCAAGGATATCTTTTTCTTTTAATACCCAGAAGAACATTATACCAGCTAGCATTGCTCCAAGTGGGCAGATGTAGATAGAAACAACGTCCATCCAAGGAGAAGTTACACCTTGAATACAAATTGCAACAACAGCACCAAGAGTTCCGATAGAGCCAACAGCTACTAAACGTTTCATTTTGAATTTTTCTTGAAGATATGCAACAGGAGCCTCATATAAATTTACAAGTGATGAAACGCCAGCAAATAGCACGCAAACAAAGAATACCATTCCAACTATTGTGCCACCAGGCATGCCATTAAATACATTTACTAAGTAAACAAACATTAAACCAGGTCCGCCTGAATCTAGCGGAGCGCCACCAGCTGCCATAGCAGGAAGGATAACGATTGAAGCTAATAGAGCTGCCATTGTATCAAATATTGCAACATTTCTTGCAGAAGAAACTAAATCTTCTGATTTTGGAAGATATGAGCCGTAGATGATACTACCATTACCAGCAACTGATAATGAGAAGAATGCTTGACCAAATGCAAATATCCAAACTAAAGGATTAGCAAGACCAGCTGGGTTTAGAGTGAATATATATTTGTAGCCTTCTGATGCGCCTGGAAGAGTTGCGATATAAATAGCAAGGCCGATAAATAAAAAGAATAACGCAGGCATCATAATTTTATTTGCTTTTTCAATACCGCCAGCGATACCAAGAGCCATAATAATTAATGTTGTAACAAGCCCGATAACTAGCCACATGCTATTTCCAGCACCAGAGAAAACTACTTGAATACTTTCAGCGATAGTATTAGTTTCAGGAGCTGCCATACCAAATGTTCCACCGATAGTAGCCATATCAGTTCCTAAAGCTGCAAGTTCGCCAGTTAGAGCCATAAATGCATATTTAAATATCCAACCAACAACAACTGTGTAGCCAATAGCAAGTGCTAATGCTCCAAGCAGTGGAATTACGCCAATCATTTCACCGATACTTCTTTTGCCAAGACCTTTTTCAGTTGAAGAACCGAAAGCTCCAACAGGGCCAGAGCCAGTTGAACGGCCTAGTGCGAATTCACAAATAACGCCTGATGCGCCGATTACTATGATAAAGAAAAAATATGGAAGTAAGAATGTTAAACCACCATATGTAGAAACCATTATTGGGAAACGCCAAATGTTACCCATACCAACAGCAGAACCTATACAAGCTAGTATAAAGCCCCACTTACTTTTAAATCCGTCTTTGTTTTGAACAGATGTTTGACTAACTGTGTTCATAATCTTAAATCTCCTTATAAATAAAATTTTATAACTTGGAAAATATTTAGTTTAGGGTTAGTTAGATTAGCGTATATTACGATTATATTTATACAAGTTATATTAAAAGTTTCACTTTAAATAAAGTGAAATGGCAAAATAAAACCTCCTCTAAAATAAAATCATTTACTTAGAAATGTATAATGCATTTCCAAAACTTATTATACTTATTATACAATACAACACATATAAAAACAATGATATATTGTTGCTTAGACTACAATTTAAAAAAGAATAATATGAATAAATTTAGTGCAAAGTATATAAATTTTGTGAAAAACGGCGGTTTTCTTAATAAAATTAAGTTTATATATAGTAATATACTAAATTATATGTTATAATATTTAGAATAATGATACAAAGGAGTTTAGTATGGAAAACTTAGTGTTTAAAAAAGCTACAAGGGAAGATGCACAAATTGTAACAGATTTACTTAATAAGGGTTTTTATGCAGATTTTTTAAGATATGGATATAAGCCACCAAGCTATGAAAGACCAATGAAAAAAACTTTAGAAGTTATTGATTATGGGCATACTTATATTGCTTATTTAAATGAAGTGCCTGTTTGCACTTGTGCTGTTTTTCCAGATGAAGAAAAAGAAGGCGCATTTGAAGTTAAAGCCCTTGCAACTCTTCCTGAAAGCCAAGGAAAAGGAATAGGAAAAGCGATGATGAATTTTATTCATAATAACACTGTTAAAACAAAATTATTCACGCTAACTACTCCTGTTGATAAAAAGGAAAATTTTAAATTCTATACAGATTTTGGATATAAAGTTGTGGGAGAATTTTTAGAAGAAGGAAATCCAATTTATATATTTGAAAAAGAAGTTTAAATAATAAAATCAGGTTTGATTATTTTATAAATCAGCCTGATTTTTTGTTTTTATGTCGTTGTAAAAATTCTTAAAATATGCTAGAATATTAAAAGAAATAATAAATAGGAGAGACCTTTAAAATATGCTAAATGATATATTATATGATTGCCCGATTATTGGGGCAGTAAAATCTGATGAAGATTTACTAGAATGTTTAAATTCGCCAGTACAAATTATATTTATTTTATATGGAAATATTTTAAATATAAGCGATATAACAAAAAAAATACATGAAAAAAATAAAATACCATTTGTGCATATAGATTTAATTGAAGGCCTTTCAAATAAAGATATAGCCTGTGAATACATTAAAAATAACACTATGGCAAAAGGCATACTTTCAACAAAACCTAGTTTAATAAAAAAAGCAAAAGAAATAGGTCTTTTATCCGTTCAAAGATTATTTATTTTAGATTCACTGGCCTTAAAAAATTCTTTAAATCAAATTAAAGAAAGTAAGGCTGATTTTATTGAAATCTTACCTGGAATAATGCCAAAAGTTATAAAAATTTTATCAGAAATAAAAAACAAAAAAATAATAGCAGGCGGACTTGTTACAAAAAAAAGCGAAGTGACTTCGATTTTATCATCAGGGGCTATCGCCGTTTCAACTTCAAATAAGGAAATTTGGTATTTATAATGTTTAAAATAGAAAATAATTGGGATATAGTTTTAAAAGAAGAATATAATAAAGATTATTTAAAAGATTTATATATTAAGGTTTTAGATGAATATAAGCATCAAGAAATTTTTCCAAAATATGAAGATTTATTTACTGCTTTTAAATTAACAGATTTTAACAATATTAAAATAGTTATATTAGGGCAAGATCCGTATCACGATATAAATCAAGCGCACGGGCTTAGTTTTTCAGTTAAAAAAGGAATAAAACTTCCGCCATCTTTAAAAAATATTTATAAAGAAATTGAAACTGAATATAGTATAAAAATGCCTGAAGATTATGGCGATTTATCCTTTTGGGCACAGCAAGGCGTTTTACTATTAAACACTTCTTTAACAGTTAGAGCGCATATGCCAGCTAGCCATAAAAACATAGGCTGGGAAAAATTCACAGATGCAGTTATTAAAAAAATTGATAGCGAAAAAGAGAATGTTGTTTTTATTCTTTGGGGCGCTCACGCAATTAAAAAGCAAAAGCTGATTACTAATAAAAATCATTTGATTTTATCATCGCCTCATCCAAGCCCACTATCGTCTTATCGTGGATTTTTTAATAATAATCATTTTAAATTAGCTAATGAATTTTTAGAAAAAAATAAAGTAGAAAAAATTAATTGGCAAATAAAAAATAATGCTTGATTTTTTATTAAAAAACTGATATACTATTGTAAATTTTGAAATAAATTTTGAAACTTTTAGTTTCATTAATTAACAAATTTAATTTAAACAAATAAAGATTTTTAAAAAGTGGAGGTATTAAACTAATGAGAAATTTATGCGAACTAGACAGCCTTTCAACACAGGAAATCGAGAATATTTTAAATAGAGCCCAAGAATTTTCTAATGGGGCAACAAGTAAGGTGGCAAACGGTAAAGTTATAGCCAGCCTTTTTTTTGAGCCAAGTACAAGAACGATGAATTCATTTTCTGTTGCTGTGATGCGACTAGGTGGACAAGTTTTATCTTTTAATGCAGAAAGCTCTTCACTAAAAAAAGGTGAAACTTTTTATGATACAGTTAAATGCTTTGAAGCGCTAGGCTGCGAAGCAGCAATAATTCGCCATAGCGAAAATGAATATTATAAAGAACTTACTAATATTAATATGCCAATTTTATCAGGCGGAGATGGAACGGGAAATCATCCAACGCAAAGCCTTTTAGATTTACTGACTATAAAACAAAGCTTTAAAGAATTTAAAGGCTTAAATGTTTGTATAGTTGGGGATATAGCTCACTCAAGAGTGGCGCATACAAATCTTAATGTTATGAAAAGGCTAGGTATGAATGTTTTTGTATCAGGGCCAGAAGAATTTAAAGAAGATAGCTATGATTACATAGATTTTGAAACAGCAGTAAAAACTATGGATGTTATAATGCTACTTCGCATTCAGCATGAAAGACTCAAGGGCGAAATGCAAATGAGTAAAGAAGAATACAACGCAAAATTCGGTTTAAATCTTGAAAGAGTAAATAAGATGAAACAAAATGCTATTATAATGCACCCCGCCCCTTTTAATAGAAATGTTGAAATTAATGATGAAGTTGTAGAATGTGAAAAATCAAGGATTTTTAAGCAAATGGAAAACGGCGTTTATGTGAGAATGGCTGTTATCGAAAGAGCTTTAAAATAATAAATGCCTAAAATTTAATAAAATATAAGCTTTATAAATTTTTTAAAAGTGTGTTTTTTGAAATTGGCATAAATTTATGTGTGAATTTATGGTAAAGTTTATAAATTGTTAAAATATTAAGGCGAAAAAAATTATATAATTATTGTAATAGGATTACTTTATTTATTTACGTGTGTGTAATGAGATATAGTGATAAGCTTTTTGGCGTATCACTTTATTTCTAAGAAAGGAATTACTAATATGAGTAGTATTTTATTTAAAAATGCAAAAGTTTTTCTTGATAATAAATTTGTTAAAACAGATTTATTAATCGAGAACGGTTTTATTTCAAAAATCGAAGACGGTATTTTCGCTAGTGAAAATGCCGAAGTTATTAATTGTGAAAATTATTATATTTCACCAGGCTTTGCTGATGTACACGTACATTTCAGAGAGCCTGGTTTTTTGTATAAAGAAACGATTGAAACTGGCTCAAAAGCAGCGGCTAAAGGCGGATTTACTATGGTTGCAACAATGCCAAACTTAAATCCTGTGCCAGATTCAAAAGAAAATTTAATGGTGCAAATTGATGCAATTAAAAAAGATGCAGTAATAGATGTTTTGCCGTATGCCTCAATCACTAAAGGCGAAAAAGGGGAAGAGTTAGTTGATTTTACAGATTTAAAAGATTTAGCCTTTGCCTTTTCAGACGATGGAAAAGGTGTGCAAAGTGATGAAATGATGAAAGATGCAATGCTAAAAGCAAAAAGCGTTAGTAAATTTATAGTGGCACACTGTGAAGATGAAAGCCTTTTAGATGGAGGATATATCCACGAAGGAGAATATGCAAAACTAAATGGACATAAAGGCATTTCTTCAGCGAGTGAATATAAGCAAGTTGAAAGAGATATTAATCTAGTAAGAGAAACTGGGGCAAAATATCATATCTGCCATATTTCAACTAAAGAAACAGTTGAACTAGTTAGAAAAGCAAAAGCCGAAGGACTTCCGGTGTCGTGCGAAACAGCACCACATTATCTAACGTTTTGCGATATGGATTTAAAAGAAGATGGAATTTGGAAAATGAATCCGCCGATAAGAAGTTTTGATGATAGGGAGGCTTTAATTGAAGGCGTTATAGATGGAACAATAGAAGTTATCGCAACAGACCACGCACCTCACTCACTAGAAGAAAAATCAAAAGGTCTTTCAGGAAGTGCTTTTGGAATAGTGGGAATAGAAACGAGTTTTTCAGCTATGTATACAAATATGGTAAAAAACGAGAATATAACACTTGAAAAATTAATTGAAGTGATGAGTATAAATCCAAGGAAAATCTTTGGGCTTTCTTATGGGATAAATATTGGAGATAAGGCTGATTTAGTTGTTTTAGACTTAGAGAAAAAATCAGTTGTTGATAAAAATACATTTATTAGTAAAGGCTTTGCAACGCCGTTTTTAAATAAAGAATTATATGGCGAAGTTGTATTGACAGTAGCGAAAGGGGAAAAAGTATGGCAAAGAAATACACAAGAAAAATAGTGCTTGAAAACGGTATGGAGTTTTACGGATACGGTTTTGGGGCAGATATTAAAGCGATAAATGAGATAGTGTTTAACACATCAATGGTTGGATATCAAGAGGTAATTTCAGATCCATCTTACACAGGGCAAATGGTTTGTATGACATACCCTTTAATTGGAAACTACGGAATGAACGAAGACGATTATGAAACAAGAATTCCAACAATGGGAGGATTAATCGTTCGTGAATATAATGATATCCCTTCAAACTTTAGATACACAAAAACTCTAAGTGAAGTGCTAGAAGAAAATAATATTCCTGCAATTTCTGGGATAGACACAAGAAAATTAACTAGAATCATTAGAAACGAAGGCAGTCAAAAAGTTATGGTGACTGACGCTGATATGCCACTTGAAGATGCTTTAAAAGAAATAAAAGAATATACAGTTCCAAACGATGTAGTTAAAAAAGTTAGCTGTAAAAAAGTTTGGTATTCAAGAACGCCAAATCATAAATATGATGTTGTGGCGATTGATTGCGGAATTAAATACAATATAATTAGAAGTTTAAATAAAAAAGGCTGTAATGTTATTATAGTGCCTTACAATACAGACGCAAAAACTATTCTAGCAATGCGCCCAGATGGAGTTTTTCTTTCAAACGGCCCTGGTAATCCGGAAGATGTAACCGAGGTTATACAAACAGTTAAAGAATTAAAAGGAAAACTTCCTATATTTGGAATTTGCCTTGGACACCAAATGGTATCACTTGCATATGGGGCAAAAACATATAAATTAAAATTTGGCCATAGAGGTGCAAATCACCCTGTTAAGAATTTAAAAAATGGCAAGGTTGAAATAACTAGCCAAAATCACTCTTATGCAGTTGAGCCTGATTCAGTTAAAAATACAGGACTTTCGATAACTCATATAAATATACTAGACAATACAGCTGAAGGTGTTGCTTGCCTAGAAGATAAAATCTTCTCTGTTCAGTATCACCCAGAGAGTGCCCCAGGCCCTCAAGACAGCGAATATTTATTTGATGAATTTATAGAATTAATGGAAAAGGAGGCAAAATAGATGCCAAAAAGAAATGATATTAAAAAAATATTAGTTATTGGTTCTGGCCCTATTGTTATAGGACAAGCAGCCGAATTTGACTATGCCGGCACTCAAGCCTGCCTTGCTTTAAAAGAAGAAGGGTATGAAGTTGTTTTAATAAACTCAAACCCTGCAACAATTATGACAGATACAAATATTGCCCATAAAGTTTATATGGAGCCTTTATCTTTAGAATATGTTGCAAAAATTATCCGCTTTGAGCGTCCTGATGCGATACTTCCAAGTTTAGGTGGACAAACGGGATTAAATTTAGCTGTTCAATTAGCCGAAAAAGGAATACTAGACGAATGTGGAGTTGAAATATTAGGAACTTCATTTGATAGTATTAAAAGAGCAGAAGACAGAGAACTTTTTAAAGAATTATGCCAAAGTTTAGGCGAGCCTGTTATGCCAAGTGATATCGCAACAACTCCACAAGATGCACTAAGAATTGCAAGAGAAATAGGCTACCCTGTTATACTTCGCCCAGCGTACACGCTAGGAGGAACTGGTGGCGGATTTGCCGATAATGATGAAGAATTATTAGCTGTTTCGGCGTCTGCTTTAGATTTATCTCCAGTTACACAGGTTTTAGTAGAAAAATCAATTAAAGGCTATAAAGAAATAGAATATGAAGTAATGCGAGATGCAA
>CAYJGG010000003.1:0-71375 GCA_964369915.1 uncultured Oscillospiraceae bacterium
CCAGCTGAGCTATGCTCCCATAACTCTCTTAGCGACGAAATATATAATAACATATTTTTTAATATATGTCAACACTTTTTATGATTATTTTTTAATTTTTATCGAAATTTGTGTATCACTTTATATGGTAAATTATTGATATGGTTTAACTTATTTTATTAATCATTTTTGTTAAATCTTCTTTAGAAAAAATATACTTATTATCGCAATATTGACAGCCCATTTCTATCTCTTCTTCCTCATCTCTAATTTCGCATAAATCTTTTAATCCAATGCTAATTAAAGCTTTTTCAACTTTTTGTTTTGAACAGTCACAACTGTATCTAACATCAGTTTCATCTAATATACTTGGATTAAATCCTTCTAAAAGAGTGTTTACAACATCATAAACTGTTTTTTCTTGTTCAAAAAAAGAAGTTATACTAGGAACATTCTTTAAATTGTTTTCTATCATAGTTATTTCTTCTTCTGTTGCTCCTGGTAGAAGCTGTAATAAAAAACCACCCGAACGTTTTATACTTAAATCTGGGCTTACTAAAACTCCTAAACTGCAAACAGTAGGAATTTGTTCTGAATAAGCATAATAAGCAGTTACATCTTCTGCTATCTCCCCTGTTTCAAGTGGAACTGAACCTACATAAGGTTCTTTCATTTTTAAATCTTTTATTACATATAAGCTACCATTCTTACCAACTGCATTTCCAACATCTAATTTTCCATCTTCACGAAGTGGAATTTCAACTACTGGATTTTCAACATACCCTTTGCAATTTCCCTTAGCATCACTTGCAACAACTAAAAGACCACTAGGGCCATCTGCTTTTATTCTTAATGTTATTGTAGCATCATCGCTTTTCAAAGTTGAAGCCATTAATTGAGAGGCTGTTAAAAGCCTTCCTAGAGCTGCTGAAGTAACTGCGCTAGTCACGTGTATTCTTTCCATTTCCCTTGTGATTTGTGTTGAATCTATAACGCTTACAACAACGCCACCCATATCAGAAATTGCTCTTACTAATTTTGCCATTATTATCCCTTTCTTTAATCTTAATTTCTTAAGATTTTTTTTACAACAAATATATATCTTTGTGTATCTTTTTTTATATCATCAAAATTTTCGCCATCTTTAATTTTTATTATTTCTAGTTCAGCTTTTTTTAATAAATTTTCAATTTCATCTAATGAATAAAAACATTCAAAAAACTCTTCATAATAATCATTGCCTAAAATTTTATCTTTAATTGAAATAGATATTTTAGTTTTGTTTTCATTTTCTAAAAGTGTATTTTCCCAAACGCAAGACGCCTCATCTTCATTGAAATTAAAAATATTATTTTTTAAAATCTCTTTATGCTTATATTCTGTATTTATATCAAATATAAAAATGCCTTCCGGATGCATAAATAAGCTCACTTTTTTAAAAAACTCTAAAACAGCCTCTTTATTGTTTAAATGATTTACAGTATCAAAAGTGCACACAAATAAATCAATAGTTCCAAACATGTCTAGCTTTGTTATATCTTGATTTAAAATAAGTAAATCTTCGTATCCAAATATATATTTTTTTTCTAAAAGTACATCAAGCATATCGCTTGAATTATCAACTGCAACTACATCATATCCGTCTTTGCAGAATTTTAAGGTTAATTCACCAGTGCCACAGCCTAAATCACAGACAATAGCACCTTTTTTTATATTATTTTCTTTAACTTCATTTTGAATAAACTGATATAATTTATTATAATCAGCATTATAATTAAAATAATCATAGAAATAACTAAATTCTTTATACGACATATTTCCTCTTATTAATCTTGTAAAAATTCTTCTATTTTATTTAATAAATCTGCAATCCCATCACCTTTTTCAGCGCTAGTTAAAATGATATCACTATAAGTGTATCCTTTACAATACTCTGTAAAAGTTTCAATAGCTTCATTTTTTTGAGTCTTTTTCAATTTATCTGCCTTTGTTAGCGCTATAATAAATGGAATTTTATTATAAGTTAAATAATCAAGCATAGTGTAGTCATCGTTTGACGGTTTATGTCTTGAATCTATTAACTGAATAACAACAGATAATTTTTCATCTCTAGTTTTAAAATATCCGTTTATTAATCTATCCCATCTTTCTCTTTCTTTATGACTTACTTTTGCAAATCCGTATCCTGGTAAATCAACTAAAAAGAAATCATTTACTTTATAGTAGTTTATAGTTCCTGTTTTACCAGGCTGTGCGGAAACTCTAGCTAAAGATTTTCTATTACACATTTTATTTATTATACTAGATTTTCCAACATTACTTCTACCTGAAATAACAACTTCCTTTTCCTGATAATCTGGAAGCTGTGAGGCAAGGCCATAAGACGTTGTAAAATCCGCCGATTTAACTATCATATATTTCCCTTTCTATACTTTAATAAAAAACATATGTGTTAAAAGCAATATAAAATTACTTTTAACACAGTTTGTTTTAAGATAGATTAACATTTAATGCATCATCTACATGTTTTACTGGAACAAATTTAATTTTTTCTTTAATAACTTCGTCAACATCGTGTAAATTTGGCTCATTATCAAATGGAATAATAACTGTTTTTATTCCTTCTCTATATGCTGCCATTGCTTTTTCTTTTAATCCACCGATTGGAAGCACTCTTCCTTGAAGTGTAACTTCGCCAGTCATAGCAACGCTGCCTTTAACTTTTTTATTAGTTAAAACAGAAACTAACGCAGTTGTTAAAGTTATACCGGCAGAAGGTCCATCTTTTGGAACAGCACCTTCTGGGGCATGAATATGAATATCTATTTTAGAGAATTCTGTTTCAATCTTATATTTTTTTGCATTAGCTTTAATATAACTTAAAGCAATTCTACAAGATTCTTTCATAACATTGCCAAGGCTACCAGTTAGCTCTAATTTACCACTACCATTTGGAATTACCGTAACTTCAATTGGAAGCATTTCACCACCCACTGAAGTCCATGCAAGGCCGTTTGCAACGCCTAAGGTGTCTTTTAAATTAGTGTCACCTGATTTAAATTTCTCAGGCCCTAAAAGCTCCATAACTTTTAATTTATCAATTAAAACAGTATCTTCTGTTTGCTTTGCTATAATTTTTGCTGATTTTCTAATAATGCTAATTATAACCCTTTCAAGGCTTCTAACTCCGGCTTCTTTTGTGTATCCGTCTATCATTTCGTAAATAGAAGAATTATTAAATTTAACTAGTTTTTTAACTCCGTTTTTATCTAGTTGCTTTGGAATTAAATGCTTTTTAGCGATATTAAATTTTTCTTCTCTAGTGTAGCTAGAAAGCTCAATAATATCCATTCTGTCAAGAAGTGGTCTTGGTATTGAATTATAATTATTTGCTGTTGCAATAAAGAAAACATTGCTTAAATCTAATGGCATATCAATATAGTGATCTTTAAAATTCATATTTTGTTCTGAATCTAGCACTTCTAAAAGAGCCGCCGCAGGATCGCCCCTAAAATCACCTGCTAATTTATCTATTTCATCTAAAAGAATAACAGGATTATTGCTTTTTGCTTGAATAAATGAATTAACTATTTTACCAGGCATTGCACCAACGTAAGTTCTTCTATGTCCTCTAATTTCGCTTTCATCACGCACACCGCCAAGAGAAACTCTAACAAAATCACGATTTAAACATTCCGCAACGGATGAAGCAATACTAGTTTTACCAACACCTGGAGGCCCTACTAAACAAATGATTTGACCTTTAACTTTATCGCTTAACTGTCTAACAGCTAAAATCTCTAAAACTTTATCTTTAACTTTTTCTAAACCATAATGCTTTTTATCTAGTATTTTTTCAGCTTTTAAAATATTAACTTGCTCTTTTTTCTCATTATTCCAAGGAATATCAAGGCAAGTGTCAATATAAGTTCTAATAACAGCCGCTTCTTGCGATGAAGAAGACATTCTTTCAAGACGTGTTAATTCTTTTAAGAGTTTTGCTTTTGAATCTTCACTTATTGTTAAAGCGTTAATTTTATTTTTATATTCTTCTGTTTCGCTAACACCATCTTCTGATGTATCTAATTCTTGAGATATTGTTCTAATTTGTTGTCTTAAATAGTATTCTTTTTGATTTTTCTCTATTTCATATTGAACTTTCGATTTGATATCTGCTTCAATTTGAAGTACGTTATATTCATTATTTAGAAAATCCAAAACAAACTTTAATCGTTTTTCAACTGAATTTTCTTTTAAAACAGCCATTTTATCTTCTAATTTAAACATAACATTTGTTGCGATGTATTCGCATAAAGTATTAGCATCTTCAATTGCAAAAACATTAAACACAACTTCTTTACCCATTTTAGGGGCAACGTCCATATAAGATTCAAAAGTTTCTTTTATTATCCTAACAAAAGCCTCCATTGTTCCTTCTTGGCTAGCTTTCACTTTATTTATAGGATAAGGTTTTACTAAAGCACTGATATAATCTGCTGATAAGTCATATTCTTCAACTTTTGCTCTATATTTTGCATCAATTAAAACCTTCATAAAACCATCATTTAATTTTATAATTTGTTTAACTTTTGCAACAACGCCTATTCTATGTAAATCTTTTGCTTGTGGATCATCAACCTCTGTATCAATTTGAGGAGCTAAAAAAATTGTTCTATCCTCGTTCATTGCTTCTTGCAGTGCATTTATTGACTTTTCTCTACCTATATCAAAGTGAATAAGGCTTTCTGGAAAAATAACCATTCCCCTTAAAGCTATAACTGGTAAAAAATCAAATTTATTACTACTATCTATTTTTATATCTATTTTTTCTGACATACTATAATCCCTTCCCTTTTTTTTAAATTTTGTGTGTAAATGCTATATTAATATATTAAAATCTAAGTTTTAAAGACACACAAAACTGCTTATTTAAAAAATAACTTTAAATAAGCATTTCTTTATAGCATATTGTATCACTCTATTATAGCAAATTTGTGAAATTATATCAAGAGCAAAGCCAATTTGTGATGTAAATCACAAATTGGCTTTGTTTATTTATTGTATTAACACAGATTAAATCGCAAGTTTTGAGTCTATATATCTTTTGCGTTTTTCTCCATGCTCATATTCTGCTTTACCAGTATTTACAGTATCTTTTGTAACAATAACTTTATTAATAGTTTCGTCACTCGGAACTTCATACATAGATTGCATCAAGCTATCTTCTAAAATCGAACGCAATGCTCTTGCACCACTTTTTCTTTTAATAGCTTTTTCTGCCATTTCTTCTAAAGCTTCATCATTAACTTCTAAATCAACCATATCTAAAGCCATAAGGGCTGTGTATTGTTTTATTAGAGAGTTTTTAGGCTCTTTTAGAATTTTAATTAAAGCAGTTTTATCTAAAGCTGAAAGTACAGAAACGACTGGTAAACGACCTATTAATTCTGGAATTAATCCAAATGGAACTAAATCATCTGGTTCAACTCTTTTTAATAAGGCTGTTAGCTCTTTGTCTTCTTTTTTAGCCATAGGACTATTAAATCCAAGGCTACTACCTTCGCTTGTTCGTTTTTCTATATGTTTTTCGATGCCATCAAAAGCACCACCACATATAAATAAAATGTTCTTTGTATCAATTTGTAAAAACTCTTGATAAGGATGCTTTCTTCCGCCTTGCGGTGGCACATTTGCTAAAGTGCCTTCAAGAATTTTCAGTAAAGCTTGTTGCACCCCTTCGCCACCAACGTCTCTTGTTGTTGAAGGGTTTTCGCTTTTTCTTGTTATTTTATCAATTTCATCAACATATATAATACCCATTTGAGCTTTTTCAATATTATAATCTGCTGATTGAATTAATTTTAATAAAATATTCTCAACGTCTTCACCTACATAGCCAGCTTCAGTTAAAGTTGTAGCATCGGCAATAGCAAAAGGAACATTAAGCATATTAGCTAGTGTTTGAGCAAGCAATGTTTTACCAGTACCAGAAGGGCCTAGTAATAAAATATTACTTTTTTGAATATCCACACCACCTGTGCTTTTTTTACTTAGTATTCTTTTATAATGATTATAAACGGCAACACTTAAAGCAACTTTTGCCTCGTCTTGACCTATAACGTATTCATCTAATCTTCTTTTAATTTCTAAAGGAGGATAAACAGTTACATCATTATTTATATTTGCATTATCTTTTTTACTAGCTTTTGGTGAAGATGTATTTCTTGGTGAAGTTTGTATAACACCTTCATCTTCTAATATTTCATAACAAAGTTGTACACATTCATTACAAATATTGATACCAGGACCAATAATTATTCTTTCTACCTCTGTTGAATTTTTTCCACAAAAATTACAGGTTAGAACTTTATCTTTACTTGACATAATACTCCTATTTTAGTTATCTATTTGTGATAACTTTATCAATTAAACCATAATCAGCTGCTTCGCTAGCTGAAAGGAAATTATCTCTATCTGTGTCAATTGTTATTTTTTCAATAGGTTGGCCTGTTTGTTCAGACATAATTCTATTTAATTTTTCACGAATTTTTAAAATCCAATCTGCATGAATTTTGATGTCACTAGCCTGACCACGAGTTCCCCCTAGTGGCTGGTGAATCATAATTTCACTATTAGGAAGTGCAAATCTTTTTCCTTTTGCACCTGATGATAATAAAAATGCGCCCATTGATGCAGCAAGACCAACACATATTGTTGAAACATCGCATTTAATGTAATTCATAGTATCATAAATTGCCATACCAGCAGTTACTGAACCACCTGGTGAATTAATATAAAGACTAATATCCTTATCAGGATCTTGACTTTCTAAATATAAAAGTTGTGCTACAACAAGGCTAGCTGTTACATCATTAACCTCATCGCAAAGCATAATAATTCTGTCGTTAAGCAAACGAGAATAGATATCATAACTTCTTTCCCCTCTATTAGTTTGCTCTACAACCATAGGTACTAATGCCATTCAAAACACCTCCAAATTAATTTTTTTACTAAAATAAGTGTAGACTTATTTTTTTATTTTATTCATTTGTGATTTCAGCATTTTCTTTAATAAAATCAATAGCTTTTTGAATAGCTAAATCTTTTTTGATTTCATTAGCTGGAACCATTTGTTTAACATTATCTAGCGGAATATGATATAATTCGCTGATTCTTGTTAATTCTTTTTCTAAATCTTCATCAGAAGCTGTAATTCCTTCAAGCTCTGCAATTTTTTCTAAAGCTAGACGAATTTTAACTTGTTGTTCTGCTTGATCTTTGAATGTTTTTCTGAATGTTTCCATATCAGATTGAGTGTATTGCAGATAAACTTCTAATTGTAGACCTTGTTGTTGTAGTCTGCCTTCAAAATCTCTAACCATTTCATCAACTCTAGCTTCATTCATAGCTTCTGGAACATTAGCTTCTAAAGTCGCAACAACTTGTTCAACTATTTTATTTTCAACATCTAGTTCAGCAGCTTGTTTTGCTTCTGCTTCTCTTTTTGATTTGATATCATTTTTTAATTCTTCTAAAGAATCAAATTCGCTAACATCTTTTGCAAATTCATCATCTAATTCTGGAAGTTCTTTAGCTGTTATTTTATTTAATTTTGTTTTGAACACAGCTTCTTTGCCTGCTAAATCAGTTGATTGGTATTCTTCTGGGAATGTTACAACAACATCAAATTCTTCACCTTCATTTTTACCAACGATTTGAGCTTCAAATCCTGGGATAAATTGGCCAGAACCTAACACTAAATCGAATCCTTCGCCTTTTCCACCTTCAAAAGCAACGCCATCAACAAATCCTTCAAAATCAATATTTGCAGTATCTGTCATTTCAGCACTTCTATTTTCAACTGGAACAAGTCTTGCATTTCTTTCTCTCATCATTTGTAATTCATCTGAGATAACTTCATCAGTTACAGGAATTTCATTTCTTGTAGCTTTTATGCCTTTATATTCGCCAATTTTAACTTCTGGGTAAACTGTTATAGTAGCTTTAACAGTAAAGCCAGTTTCTTTTGAGCAAGAAGCGATTTCGATTTGTGGTTGAGCTACTGGAGTGATTTTTGCTTCTTCAATAGCAGCAATATATGCAGCAGGTAGTAATTCATCTATAGCATCATTAAAGAAAACTTCTTCGCCATACATTTTTTCCACCATATTTCTTGGTGCTTTACCTTTTCTAAATCCTGGGATAGTCATATCTTTGCTAGCGTTTCTAAACACTTTAGAAATTGCTTCATTAAATAATTCAGCAGAAACCTTAAATTCTACTTCAACTGTATTTTCTGCAACTTTTTCGTTTTTAATTAATTCCATTGTCTTTTAAACTCCTTAAATTTGTTTAATTTCATACCAAAACATTATAACACAACTTTTTATATTAATCAATTAAATATGGACAAAAATATAAGCTATCTGCTGAAATTAATTTATATTTTGTGCCTTCATATTCACTATTAAATGAAAAGTTGATTGTTTTACCGTGTAAATGTCCATAATAACATTTTTTTATATTATATTCTTTTAATGTGTTCAAGATATGATTGCTCTTTAAATCTTGATAAATCGGCGGATAGTGTAAAAAAACTATCTTCTCTTTTTCTGATTTTATATAATCAAGAGAAGCTTTTAGTCTGCCAGCTTCTCTTAATACTATTTTTTCATTTTCTTTTTCGCCATTTTCAAAAAGCCAACCACGAGTTCCACAAATTATATAATTTTCAACTTCAAAGCTATTATTAAATAAAAATTTTATAGTTTTAAATTCATGTTTTTCTAAAAATTCATTTAATTTTTTGCTAGTTTGCCACCAATAATCATGATTGCCTTTTAATATTATTTTTTGTCCGTTTAATTTTTCTATAAATTTAAAATCTTCAACGGCATCTTCTATATCTAAAGCCCAAGAAATATCCCCTGCTAAAATAACAGTGTCTTTTTCTGTAATTAATTTTTGCCAATTTTTTTCTATTCTTTCAAAATGGTTTTCCCATCCTTTAAAAATATCCATAGGCTTATTTGTAGAAAATGATAAATGTAAATCGCCAATAGTATATATCGCCAATAGAGCCTCCTTAAATTATATTATATTTATATAATAACATATACCATATTAAATAAAAGTAAATTTTATCTAAATATTTAAAACTATTTGTTAATTTTTTATAATTCAACTCTTAAGAATGTTTTTTTGCCTTTTTTTATTATAAATAATTCGTTAAATTCTTCTTTTTCAAAACTTGTATCAATATTATCAATTTTAACATCATTTACTAATACTCCGCCTTGAGTTACTAATCTTCTTGCTTCTGATTTACTCGCTGCAAGTTTTACTGCAACTAATAAATCTAAAATTGATATTTTATTATCCAGAAAATTATCACTCATAAGTTTTTCACTAGGCATATTTTCACTATCTTGTGCACCTGAGAATAAATCTCTTGAAGTTTTAATAGCTTTCTGTGCATCTTCTTTTGAGTGCACTAATTCTGTTAAATTATAAGCTAATAATTCTTTAGCTTTGTTATATGCTGCACCGCCCTCTTTTTCAAATGCTTCTATTTCTTCTAGTGGTACTAGCGTTAACATTTTTAAGCATTTTCCAACGTCAGCATCATTTATGTTTCTCCAGTATTGGAAAAATTCATATGGAGTTGTTTTTGTAGGATCAAGCCAAACTGCACCTGCAACTGTTTTCCCCATTTTAACGCCATCTGAGGTTGTTAAAAGATTAAAAGTCATACCAAATGAATCTTGTCTTGCTTTTTTTCTAATTAATTCAGTACCAGCTAAGATATTCGACCATTGATCGTTTCCGCCTAATTGCATTTTACAATTAACTTCGTTAAACATATGATAAAAATCATATCCTTGCATTAACATATAGTTAAATTCAGTGAAAGAAAGACCTTTTTCTAAGCGAATTTTAAAGGCTTCTGCTGTAAGCATTTTATTAACCGAAAAATGAAATCCTACATCTCTTAAAAAATCAACATAGTTAAGTTCTAAAAGCCAATCAGCATTGTTAAGCATTAAAGCTTTACCCTCTGAAAAATCTAAGAATTTTCTCATTGTAACTTTGAATTTTTCGCCGTTTGCATCAATTTCTTCTTTAGACATAACTTTTCTCATATCGCTTTTTCCACTAGGATCGCCTATCATACAAGTACCGCCGCCGATTAAAGCGATTGGTCTATGCCCAGCAGATTGCATATGGCGCATAACCATTAATTGCAAAAAATGTCCAACGTGTAAGCTGTCTGCAGTTGGATCAAATCCAATATAAAATGTAACTTTTTCTTTTTCTAATAAATCACGAACTAAATCTCTATCAGTAACTTGTGCTATTAGTCCTCTTTCTTCTAATAAATCAAAAACATTTTTTTTCATAATAATAACCTTTCATTAATAAATAAAAAACGCCTACTGCTAATTAAATATAATTAGCAGAGGGCGTTAAAAATTACGCGGTACCACCTCTGTTTTATGGATAAATCCACCTTAACAAAACCTTTAGTTTTATATACTATAACGTGTATCATTCGTCAAAACCTACTATTATTTCAATTTTGCCACTCCAAAGTGTATTTCATTTTTAATTTTCGTCTTTTTTTCACCAGCCAAAAGCTCTCTATACCTAATTAAAAATTACTCTCTTTATCTTAGTGTTTTATTATATTTTTTATATTATCATCTTAAAAATGATATGTCAAGAATTTTGTGTGTTTAATATCATCTCTTTTGCATTTTCAAGTGATGTTGATGTAATATTATCACCAGATATAATTCTTGCTATTTCTTTTTCTTTTTCTTCATTCGATAAAGCTTGTATATTTGTGTATGTAGCTTTATCATCGCTTGTTTTTTTAATTAATAAATGATTATCTGAAAATGCAGCTATTTGCGCCGAGTGTGTCACACAAAAAATTTGTTTTCCTTTAGCTGTTTGCTTTAATAATTTACCTATTTTAAAAGCAGCAGAACCTGACACACCTGAATCTATTTCATCAAAAATTAATGTGTCTGTTTTATCTGTATCCGCTAAAACGCTTTTTATAGCTAGCATAATTCTTGATAATTCACCACCAGAAGCTATTTTTGATAAAGGCTTTTCTATTTCACCTTTATTAGTAATAATTAAAAACTCAATTTCATCTTTACCAATTTTTGAATAGCTTTTATCATTAATTTTTAAAATTAGTTCAACCGATGGCATATTTAAAAATTCTAAAGCTGATTTTATTTGCGCATTAAATCTATTAAAAATATCAATTCTATTTTCCGTTAAATCTTCAGCAGCTTTTTTAAGTTTTGGCAGTATAATTTCTTGATGATTATATAATTTATCTAATTCCTCTTCTAAAAAATTAATTGTTTTTAATTGTTTTTTAGAGGTTTCTAAAGTATTTAAAATATCAGCTACTAAAGGCCCATATTTTCTTTTTAATTTATAATATAAATCTAATCTTTCTTCTATTTCATCTATATCACTAACATCAATATCAAAATCATCTAAGAAATTTTTAAGCATAAATAATGAATCTTCTGCTAAGTTTTGCGCTTCTAGGAGTTTATTATTTATTTGTTTTAGCTTTTCATCATATTCTTGAGCTAAAGATAATTCGCTTGTTGCAGAGCTAATTCCAGTCACAGCACCATTAAAGCCTTCTTCTCCTGAAAGTAGAGTATAGGCGCTATTAATATTTTTCATTATTTTTTCAGCTTCTAAAATTTTCTTTTTATTAGCTAATAATTCAGTTTCTTCTTCTATTGATAATTCAGCGTCTTCAATTTCTTTAATTTGAAATGATAATAACTCTAAATTTTCTTCGCTTTCTTTATCTAAGTTTTCCAATTTTTTTATTTCACTATTAATTTTAGTATACTCTAAAAAATATTTTAAATACTCAGTTTTTACAATTTCATTTACCCCAAACCCATCTAATATTTCAATATGTTTTGAGGAGTTTAAAAGGCTTTGATTATCGTGCTGACCATGAATAGTTATAGCATCTGAAAAAATATCTTTTATAACAGATAATGATACAGGCATGTTATTAATTCTAGCACTACTTTTCCCGTCGCTTGTAACCTGCCTTGTTATAATACATTCCTGTTTAATATCAATTTCAAATTCTTCTGCTTTTTTAATTAAATCTTGATTTATTTCATCAAAAACAGCAGTTATAACAGCTTTATTAGCGCCATTCCTAACAATATTTTTAGAAATTCTATCCCCTAGAATTGCATTAATTGAATCAACAACAATAGACTTACCTGCACCAGTTTCCCCAGTTAAACAAGTAAATCCATTAGTAAAATTTATATTTGCTTTTTCTATTACCGCAACATTTTCTATAATTAATTCACAAAGCATATTAAGTGTAATTAGCCTCCTATTACTTTATGTATTGTTTTAATTTTTTACATAATTCTTCAGCTTGATTTTCAGTTCTAACTAAAACAAAGATTGTGTTTTCACCAGCTAAAGTACCAACAACGCCATCCCAATTTAAACTATCAAACACTTCACAAGCCGCTTGAGCCATAGCTGTTTGGCATTTTATAACTATTGTGTTTCCTGCATAGTCTACTGAAGAAATAGATTCAGAAAATATATAATCAAATCTATTAAAAGTAGCCTTTGTGTCTTGCACAATAGTATTTTGAGCATATTTATATTCCCCATTAGATGCAACTATTTTAACGAGATTTAATTCTTTAATATCTCTTGAAATAGTTGCCTGAGTCACATCATAATTTTCATTTTTTAATAGCTCTAGTAAAATTTCTTGCCTATCAATATTTTGCTCTTGAATTAACGATAAAATCTTTTTATGTCTTGCTCTTTTCATCTTTTTAAATCCTTTCGAAAATTTATATTTACTAAAATGTTTTTATCTCATTTTTAATTTATTATCTAAGGTTTTTAATTGCTCTATCTCATTTATAGAATAAACCTCTAATATTTCATCTGCAATTTCAATTGTTATAATATCTTCTTCTTTTATTTTTGTATGGTTTGCACCATCAAAAGAAACATAAGCTTCCTGATCATTTAGCCCTTTTACAACAACTTTTACCTCTTTATCCCCTGCTAAAACCATTGGTACACTGTTTAAATTGTGTGGAGCGACAAACGATAATATAATTGCTCTTAAATCAACATCAACTACAGGGCCACCTAATGAAAGCGAATATGCAGTTGAGCCTGTTGGAGTTGCAACAACAACACCATCACCTTGAAAACTAGATAAGTGATTTTCATTAATAATTAAATCTAATATTATGGTGTTTATAAAGATATTTTTTAAAATCGCAACATCATTTAAGCAATTTATCCATTCACCATCATTAATTTTTGCTTTTAAAAGATTATGTTTATTAACTCTAAAGTAATCATTATTTAATAAATTAGATAATTTATTAATTTCGTGTGATTCAATAGTTGTTAAAAACCCAAGGTTTCCGCTATTTACTCCTAGAATTGGCTTTGAATATTTTGCACATAATGTTCCAACTGATAAAATTGTGCCATCTCCACCAATAGTAATAACTAAATCTGCCCATTTAATTCCATCTTCAATATCTTTAGTTTTGATATCTTGTAAATTAAAATTTATTTCATTGCTAATAGAAATATCGCAGTTTAAATTCTGCAATTCGTTTATAACGTTTTTTAGGGCAATATCATAATTATTCTTTGAAGTATTAACTTTTATAAAAACTCTCATTTTTATTTTTACTCTCCTAAAAATTCTTTTGATTTCAAAACCACTTTTTCAATTTCTTCTAATGTAATTTTTTCATCTTCTTCTTTTTTAGACACTACTGCTAAAAATTCAATATTTCCCTCTGGTCCTTTAATTGGAGAAAAAGTTAATTCTTTTATAAAAAATCCATTTTGTTTTGCAAACTGCATTACATTTATAATAACTTCTTTGTGTACTAATGAATCTCTAACAACACCTTTTTTTCCAACTTTTTCTCTACCAGCCTCAAATTGAGGTTTAATTAAACACACTCCTAAAACATCTTCTTTTGATATTTTATATGCGACTGGAAATATATGCTTTAATGATATAAACGAAACATCAACAGAGAAAAAATCAATTTTTTCTTTTATTAATTCTTCATCAACATTTCTAATATTAGTTTTTTCTAAATTTATTACTCTTTCATCAGTTCTAAGTTTCCAAGCAAGTTGTCCATATCCAACATCAACCGAATAAACTTTACTTGCTCCATTTTGAAGCATACAATCTGTAAAACCGCCAGTTGAAGCGCCTATGTCCATACAAATTTTTTCATTTAAATTAAATTGATATTCGTTTATAGCTTTTTCAAGTTTTAATCCACCACGGCTAACATATTTTAAATCTTTACCGCGCACTTCAACCTTATCAGTTTCTTTAATCATAGTCCCTGATTTATCTACTTTTTGATTATTAACATAAACAATACCAGACATTATTAAAGCTTGTGCTCTTTGTCTTGATTCGGCATAACCTTCATTAAAAACATATTGATCTAATCTAATTTTCATTTAGTTTCCCTTTTATATCTTCTACTATTGACTCAGAATCTAATTTGCAAATTTTCATTAATTCATCAAGACTTGCATGAGTTAACAAATTATTATCAATACAATGAGAATAAAATCTTCCTTTGAAATTTTTATTTAATAGTTTATTTGCAAGATTTTGAGTTACACTTCCATTTTCAACTTGCTCTTCATAAATAAAAATGTTTTTATACTTTAGTAAATCATTTAATAAATCTTCTGAAAGTGGATTAATTATATTTAATTTACAAATATCAATTTTAATATTTTCTAAAGATAAATCTTCACTTGCTTTTACAATGTTTGCAAAATGACGTCCATAACAGACTACAACTGTTTTGCTTTTATTTGAAATAATGTCGTATTCATTTTTTGTGCAAATATAATTTTGTGTAATTGAATTTTGACCACCTCTTGGATATCTAATAACTTTTGCCCCTTTAACGTTATTTATTAAATATTCAAGCCAATAATTTAATTCATTATAATTTGAAGGTGATGCAATAATTGTTTCTTTAAAGTTTGCAAATATTGATAAATCATATACACCTTGATGTGTTTCGCCATCACCAGGCACAAGGCCTGCTCTATCTATTGCAAATAAAACATCTGATTTCATCAGCATAACATCATGTAAATATTGGTCTAATGCTCTTTGCATAAAAGTTGAATACAAACAGACTACTGGCTTTAATCCATTAACAGCAAGTGCAGATGCAAATGTTACTGCATGTTCTTCTGCCATACCAACATCAAAAAACCTATTTTTATGTTTTTTATAAAAAAAGTTTAGTCCTGTTCCATATTTCATTGCGGCTGTAATAGCGCAAATTCTTTTGTTTTTATCAGATATTTCAGCTAATTTTTCACCAAAAACATTTGAGTATGAGTCGCTTGGAGCAATATCAGGATCTTCTAAATTATCAACATCAAAAGCAGATACGCCATGAAATGCGCCTGGATTAATTTCAGCAGGTGTAAAGCCTTTTCCCTTGACAGTTAATGCATGGATTATCACGGCTTTTTTTGATCTTTTAGCAGCATTAAACGCTTTACATATCTCTTGTATATCATTCCCATCTTCAACTAAGTGATATGTAAGTCCCATATCTTCAAAAAAAGTTGAGTTATATAATGCTCTTCTTAAAATTGATTTTGAAGAAACCATTATTTCACTAACACCTCTGCCTACAACAGGTATTTTTTCTAAAGTTTTTTCAACTTTTTCTTTTACATCAAGATAATCTTTACTCGCACGAAGGCCAGAAAGATATTTGCTCATAGCTCCAACATTTTTTGATATAGACATTTTATTATCATTTAAAACAATAATTAAATTATCTAATTTCTCATCAATATTATTTAATCCTTCATATATCATTCCACCAGTGAAAGCTCCATCGCCAACAATAGCAACAACATATCCATCTTCATTTTTTAGTTTTTTAGCTTTTGCAAATCCAATAGCAACAGATAAAGATGTACTTCCATGACCTGATATAAAACAATCTGCTTTATCTTCATTTGGAGCTGGAAACCCTGATACACCATTTAATTTTCTTAAAGAAGAGAATTTATCTTTTCTCCCTGTTAGAATTTTATGTGTGTAGCACTGATGTCCAACATCAAAGACAATCTTATCATTTGGAACCATAAAGCATTTATGTATACCAACTCCAATTTCAACCGTACCTAAATTTGCCGACAAATGTCCGCCTGTTTTTGAAACTTCTGTTATCAAGAAATTTCTTATATCACTGCAAAGCTGTTCTAATCTTTTTTCATCTAATTTAGAAACATCTTTACTACTTTTTATATTATCTAAAACTTTATATTTCATAAATTTCTCCAAGTGCATTAAACTAAAACACCGATTATTGTGCCAACTATCGCTCCACCTAATACTTCAAAAGGTGTATGTCCTAACAGTTCTTTTAGCTTTTTATTGCTTTCTAAATGTAGATTTTCATTTATTTTATCTATCCACTCTTCAACTAATTTATTTAATATTTTAGCTTGCTGTCCTGCCGCATGCCTTACATTCATTGCATCATACATTACAACGCTAGCTAGCGCTGCACTAATTGCGAATTCTGGCGACTCAAATCCACACACTCTTAGTGTAGTAATACTTAAAGCGCAAACTACAGCAGAATGAGAGCTTGGCATACCACCAGAGCCTATTAATCTTTCAGATTCCCATTTTTTGTTTATAGCATAGTTAATAATAGTTTTTAAAACTTGGGCTGTTAGCCATGCTATTGCAACAGAATTTAATATTCTATTTGAAAACAAAATTTCAAACATTTCCATTTTTAATTTCCTTATTTCTCTTATTTTTTTCGATTTAATAAAAACCGTGTGTATTCTATTAATCTATCAGATTTTTCAAAAAATTCTTCTTTTAAACCACTTATTGCCTCGTTAGTTAACTTTTCAGCTATTTCTTTAGCTTTATTTAACCCATATAAAGTAATAAACGTTGATTTTTCATTTTCTAAATCACTTCCGGCTGGCTTTCCAAGTTCTTCACTTGAAACAGTAACATCTAAAATATCATCAACAATTTGAAACACTAATCCTATATTTTTAAAAAATAAATCTAAAACTTCTTTTTGATTTTCATTATTTATAAAAGAGCAAACACTTTCAGCTGAAAAAGAAATTAATCTTCCTGTTTTATTGCGATGTATTTTATTTAAAGTTTCTTTATCTGCTTTGATCTCTTCATATTTTAAATCTAATTCTTGACCATATATCATTCCTTTTGGCCCTATATTTTTATATAAAGATTTTAAAATGCTAACCTTTTCTTTTTCAGTTAAATCTTTTGAATTTAATATAACTTCACCAGCTACTGAAATCAAAGAATCGCCAGCGAGTAGTGCTGTATCTTCTGAAAAAGCTATATGGCAAGAAGGTTTTCCCCTTCTTAAATCATCATTATCCATACAAGGTAAATCATCATGGATCAAGGAATAGCAATGTACCATTTCAACAGCACTAGCAATCGGGATTAACTTTTTAATATCAATATTTAATAATTCACCAGTTAAAAAAACTAAAATTGCCCTTGTTCTTTTTCCGCCATCTAATAAAGAATATTTTACAGCTTTTAAAGTTTCGCTATCGCTATTATAAAATTCATTAATATAATCTTCAAGTGATTTTTCGAGTATATTAATATACTCATTTAATTCTAATTTACTCATTTATTATATCCACATTAATATTATTTATTAATTTATCCACTTCACTTAATTTTTCATTACAAAATGCAATCAATTTAACACCTTCAGAATATAAAGCAATCCCATCTTCAAGTTTTAAAGACGTCGACGCTAATTCTTTAGCTATTAAATCTAATCTTTGCATTGCCTCTTCAAAAGAATAATTCATTATATCTCCTTTTTATTATCTATCTTTTTTAGCTTTTATTTTTTTAATATCACAATATATATCGCTATTTTCAGTTAAGATTTTTATTTCATCTCCAACTGCTAATTTTTTATTTTTTATTAAATCATCTTCTTTGTAAACCAAATTATATCCTTTTTTTAATAAATTCAAAGGATTTAATTCGTCTAGCATTTTATGATTAAATACTAGATTTGATTTTAAATTATCAATTTTAATTTTAAAGTTTTGATTTAAAGAAGTTTCTAAGTTGTTTAATTTTTCTGTATGAATAGCTTTAAAATTTTTAAATTTATAAAATCCATCTGATGATTTCATTAATTCTAAATTTCTATTTAATTCAAAAGTTTTTGATGTTAATTTATCTTTAAAATATTCTTCATATGAAAGTAAATTCATCACTAAACTTTCCCTATCAGGAAAAGCAAGTTCAGCAGCAGCACTCGGAGTTGCGGCTCTTACATCACAAACGAAATCTAATATTGTAAAATCAATTTCATGGCCTATTGCACTGATTGTAGGCTTTTTGCAATTAAAAGCGGCTCTTGCGATCTCTTCGCTATTATAAATCCACAAATCATCAGCACTACCGCCACCACGAGTTATAATAATTAAATCTAATTCTTCTATATCATCAAGCGCTTTTATAGCTTTAATTATAGATTTTTCTGCCTCTTTTTCTCCTTGCACTAAGCAATTAGCTAAATATATTTTAGCACATGGAAATCTTCTATTCATAACGCTTACAATATCTTTTATTGCAGCTCCTGTTTCACTAGTTGCAACACCTATTTTAAAAGGATACTGCGGTAAAGGTTTTTTATTTTTTTCATCAAATAAACCTTCTTTTTCTAATTTTTGTTTTAGCTGTTCAAAAGCGATTTGTCTAGCACCAATACCAGCTGGAAACATATCAGTTACATAAAATTGATACGAGCCATTAGCCTCATAAATACTAACTTTACCCCTAACTAAAACTTTCATTCCATCTTCAGGCATAAAATTTATTTTAATATTATTAAATTTAAACATAACAGCATTAATTGCTGCTTTTTCATCTTTTAGAGAAAAATAAAAATGCCCAGAAGTATAATGATTTTTAAAATTTGATATCTCTGCCTCAACAGTTATATCCTTTAAAAATTTATCATTCTCTAAAATATTTTTTGCATATAAATTTAAAGCCGAAACACTTAAAATATTATCCATTTATTATCCTTTTATAGCTTTTAACAGCAGCGCCAACTGCATTATCACCCGATAAATATTCTTCACAAAAATATATATCATTTAACTCTTTTTGCATAATTTGCCTTATCACATTAGAAGACATAACTCCCCCAGCTGCAACTATATTTAAATTCCCATAATCATTTCTTACATTATTTAGAATTAAAGTTAAACTTTTTGCAATAAAACTTAAATTGTATTTTGCAATATAGCTTTTATCTATATTATCATTTATCATTTTATCGCATTGATTTTCAAGCCCTGAGAGATTACAATTATATCCCTTAACACTAACTTTCACTTTTATATCTTCATTGCATTCACTAGCTAATTTAGAAACATATTTACCAGCTGGAAATTCAAAACCTAGCTTTACGCCTAATCTATCAATAGCTTGTCCTGCGTATAAATCGTTCGAAGTTCCTATTGTTTTTATTATTTTTTCATTTTCTATTAATAAAATATCTGTTGTACCGCCTGAAATATGTAGCATAATAAATTTTTCGTTTTTAAATCTATTATCATTTAAACTAAATAAACAGCTTTGAATATGACATTCTTGATGTGAAAGTTCGGTTACTGGAATATTATTAGTTAAAGAAATAGCATAAGCTGCCATTTTACCTACTAAAAAACAAGGCATGTATGAATTTTCTTCATTTTTAGGCTTTGTTGTAACGCCAATTCCTTTAATATCAAAAAAATTAAAATCCATATTTTCTTTTATGATATCAGTTAAAGATTTTATATGGTTAAAAACAGCTTCTTGCTGTCTTAACCCCATTTCACCTTTTTTAACTGGTAAAAATATTTTTTTGTGCAATAAAACTTTATGGTTTTCATTATCTACAACGCTTAAAGAAGTCGCATAATTACTAGTGTCTATGCCTAAAGTTTTCATAATTATTCTTTACCACGAATTTCTTTTGAAACACTACCTAAAATTCCATTTACAAATTGATAATCTTTTTCACCAGCAAATTTTTTAGCAATTTCAACAGCTTCATTTATAACAATGCTATCCATATCTTCTTCTGTGAACATCATTTCTGCAACACTCAATCTTAAAATTGAACTAGAAACTCTGGAAACTCTTTCTTGTTTCCAGTTTTTTAATTTTGATTGAATCATATCGTTAACTGCATCAGCATTTTTATAATATAAATTCATTAATGAAATTGCAAAATCATCTAAACGATATTCTTCGTATTCCGGCAACTCTTGAGTTACTGCTAATATATCATCTAAATCATTAGCTGAAAAGCTAGCCTCAAAAACAGCAATAAAAGCATTTTCTCTTGATTTTCTTCTTGTACTCATAATTTATTCTTCCCTTATATTTAGTATTCTTTTATTATCTATCACTAAAATCACCCTCCAAGATAATCAAGGAGGGTTTTTAATTATTCAACATTTTCTATTGTATCAACGCCAGATATAATAATATTAACTTTTGCAACTGTGATATTAGTCATGTTTTGAACGCTTGATTTAACAGCTTCTTGAACTAACTTTGCAACAGATTTTACTTTAACACCATAGTCTAACACAAGGTGAATTTTAACATCTGCAACACCTTCTAAAATACTAACTTCAACAGCTTTTGGAAGATTTGTTTTTGCAAACATTCCCTTAACTCCAAAATTTGCTATTGAAACTCTACTAACGCCTTCAACTTCAAGTGCCGCTAATTTTGCAATTTTTTCTACAACATTTGCTGAAATATATAAATCGCCTTCCTGCTTTGTGTTTTTATTAATTTCCATAAAATAATCGTTCCTTTCCGCATACCTTTAAGAATAACAATTACTGTTTAAATAATCATTATATTCATAATATACTAGCTTAAAATTGATATTTTAAACTTATTAGTGGTTATTTATGTATATTATATCATTATTTTAGAAAATTAACAACACTATTTTACTTCAATTACAACAATATTTTGTGCTAAGATGTCAGTTTTAGATAAAACTACATCTCTTACCTTTACAACATCTTGTGCAGTTAGTGTTCCACTCGTTGGCGCAACAGCTAAAGTTATCTTTTCTCCAGCTATTGTTGCAACACAATCCGTAAAGCCTTTTGCCTTTACCATATTTTCAATATCCGTTTCAAGAGTCATATCTTGAACAATTTTAGCAAGACTTTCTGTAGCTTGTGTTTTCTCTGAATCTGATAAATTAGCGCTTTTTAATGTTTGTTCAAGTGTGTCTAGTGCTTCATCTCTTGTTTTTTCTCTAGCGAGTCTTGTTTCTTCAAAATATTTTTCTATATCAGTTTTATTTGTTGCAACTAGTTGTGCATCTCCATAATTTTCTGCTTCATAATCGTCCATAGTTAAAAGTAAATCACCTTCATTTATTTCAGATACTTCTCCTTGAGTTTCCATTGTTTCAGCTGTTATATAGTGTCCTTGCGCTCCTTGAGAATACTCCCAATTTAAATAAACTGCCACCATTAATGCAAATGATAAAAGCACTAATGTTAATTTTCTTTGTTTTGATATTTTTTTCATAAATGTCCCTTTCTTTTTATTGCATTTTTATTACACATATTCTATTGCTAGATACATCTAAAGCAACCTGTGCAGCAGAAGTTATGTCGCTCACAACTGATATATCATCTGCTCCTTTAGTAACTACAACTACACCTTTTATTTCTGGTTCTATTGTTGTTTGTATTAATGCTGTTTCTTCATCGTATCCTTCTATTAAAACAAAACTGCTTTCATAGCTCGATTTTGTGGATTCACCATCATAATTTTCATCTTGAGATTTTTCTTCTCTCACATAGATATTTTCCCATGAAGATTCAAGTGTAATCATAACTTCAACTTCACCTGCCCCCTCTACTAACGATAAAATTTTTTGCAAATCTGTTTCAAGAGTTTTTATATAATTATCTAAATCATTTTCATAAGATAAATTTTCGTTTAATGTTAAATCTTCTGTTGTTAAAACAGGACCAAGTGAAATTAAAAATATTCCAATAAAACCTAAAACTATAAATACATTTGTTTTACCTTGCTCTAAAAGAGATTTAATAATTTTATTTTCTTTAATTTTATCCATATTCACCTCTAAAAATTATACATTCTTCACTTGCAATTTCTTCTAGTAGTTCAATTATCTGTTTATTTTTATTTTCCTCACTTCCATAAATACTAATTTCTTTTATATAAAAACTTTCATTTTCTTTATGTATATGCACACTTACATCTTTATAGGATATATTTTTTTCATTTAATATATTTTCAATATCATTTTTTATAATAAGTGCTGCATTTTCTATAATAAAATCAATATTCTCATTGTTATCAATTTCAATATTTTCAAAATCAAATGTTTCAATTGCTAAGTTTAAATCAAATTTTTGAAATGGTGATAATATATTTAATATTAAAATTAATCCTAAAACAGTTTGCATTATTTTATAAGTATGTTTAATTTTTATTAAATTAAATAAAAGTCCTATTATATAAATCGCAAGGCATAAACTTCCTATATTATTATATATATCCTGCATTTAAACTCCCCCAGTCAAACTTATCATTATCGTTGTTGAAAAAATAAGTAGGACTAAAAATAAGATAATTAAAGATATAATTAGTTCAATTAAATTTTTATATCCTGATAAAAGTTTTACAACTACATTTGTGTTTAAAACATCAGCTATAATAATTAAAATATTAAAAACAATCCAATAAATTAAAACTAAAACTAAAGATGGCAAAAATATAACTGCAACAGCACTAATTCCGGCAAGCCCTGCAAACCCTTTAACAACTTCCATACTAGAATAAACACTTCCAACTGCATCTTGTAAAGCACCACCTATAACAGGAATAACACCTGTTACTCCTTCTCCTATCTTTAAAGCTAAATTATCTTGACTTTGAGTTATTGTTGTTTGCAAAGTTAGGCTAAAGCAAATAAAACTAACTATTGCTTTTAAAACCCATTTAATAAGTTTTAAATAAAATTCTAAAAAAGAATCTAATCTTATTTCATCAACAGCACTACTAGTTAAATTAACAGCTAAAAAAACATTAAAACTTGGTATTATTATATTTACACATAAGTTTGATACAAATAATAAACCTGTTAAAAAAATGCCCGTGTATAAAGTGGATGTTAAAAATTCTCCGCTAGCTGCTGATATACCTGCAAAAATTGGTATAAATGTAGTCATAAAGCTATTTATATCAAATAGATTTTCAGTTATTATTTTTATTACCTTCGCTAAACTAGGCATTAATATTAAAAACACACTTATAACTGTTATTTTATCTATTGTTTGTCCAATATCTTCAAAATCTTTTGTTTGAAAAAATTTTAATACACTTGAAATTAATATAACAACCATAGTTTTAAATAATAATTCTAATGGCTCTTTTATTTTTTCATCTAATTCTCTATTTATAAAATTTATTATACCATCAAAAGATAAATCTAATTCATTTGAATATTCTTTAGTTATTTCATTTATTTCTTGAGTATATATATCGCTTGTTGCATATGTTTTTATTGGAAAAGTAAAGAACATTATCACAATTATTAAAATTATTAATCTCTTCATTACACAAGCCCTCTAATAATATTAATAACTTCTAAAAATATAGGCATTGCAGTTATGATTATTGCTATTCTTCCTGCAAAAATCATTTGATTTGAAAGAGCTTTATTGTTATTATCAAGACAAATATCAGAAATAAACTGCGTAACTAACCCTATCCCAACAGTTTTAAAAATTATGTCTACTCCTAAAAAATCTAAACTTTCTATATTATATTTTATTTCATCTATAACTGGAGTAATATAACTTATTATGTATACTAAAACTAAAACACTACAAGAAATGGTTATTAAACTTTGAATATTTTTATTGAAAAGTGGTAAAGAAGAAACTAAGGCTACCACAATTAAAACTAAAGCTGAAATTTTTAATATATCCATATTTAAAATCCAAAGAGATATTTTATTGTTTCAAAAAGCTCTTGAACCTGAGTTATCACCATTGTTAAAACAACAATTAACCCCATTAAAGTTGTGAGCATTGCCTGTTCTTCTCGTCCACTTCTAACTAAAACTTGATTTAAAACAGACACGATTATTCCAATAGCAGCAATTTGAAATATTAAATCCACTTCCATAATTTATTTCACTTCCTTTGCTTTAAATTATAATTATTGAAATTATTAGTCCAATAGAAATTCCTATCGCAGAATTTACCCTTTTTTCTTCTTTATATGCTTTTTCGCATTTAATGATATAATACTCAACTAATTTTAAACTAGAATTAATAAATTCTTTTTCATTTTCTTTATCGTATTTACCTATTCGATTAAGAAAATTATCTAAAATTTTTATATATTTAGTTTCTAAAAGTTTATTTTTATATTTTAAAATCAAAAATTCTTCTTTTTTATTAAATTTAAACTTTTTAAAATATTCTGTTTTACTAAGATCCATTTCATTAAAAATCTTTATATATGTATAGTCTAAATTTTGAGTTATTTGAATTTGCGTTAAAATGTATTTAATATCTTCTAAAAATTTCAAAGAATAATAATTAGAAAAATCTTTTCGCATAAATAATATTACACATGAAAATATAATTAAAAAAACTCCTATAATTTTAAACATTTATTATCTCCTTTATTTTATATTCCTTATTATCTAAAATAACTATTTTATCAAAAACACCACTTTTAAAAAGTGCACTTATATTTGGTTTTCTTTTTAAATCAAATAAAGAATCTGCATGAATTGCACATATAAATCTAACTCCTGTATTAACGCTTGAAAGAATAGCTTTTGTTTCGCTTTCATCTCCGATTTCATCGCAAATTATAATTTGTGGATTTAGTGTTCTAGTTGCCATTTCTATCGCTACCGATTTTTTCACTCTTTTTATACTATCAAAGCTTTCATTTTCATTTATTAACTCTTCTCTTTCATCACACACGCATATATTATTTTCTTTTGATAACTCTTTTATTATTGATTTTAAAATGGTGGTTTTTCCTGTGTGTGGAGCTCCTGAAATTAGTAAACCTTTTTTAAAATCTAAAATTTCTTTATTAAATTCAAAACTTGCATTATAATTTATTCTTATATTCAATGAAGTTAATTCTTTTAAAATCAGTTTATTATTATATGTATTAAATACCCCAGCAATCCCAACTCTATTTCCTTCTTTTAAGGTTATAAATCCTTTAGAAATCTCTTTTTCATATGCATTTATTGAAAATTCACACATAGAGTAAAATATATTATTTAGTATTTCCTTTGTAATTATATAGTTTTTCATTTTTATATTTTGTTTATTTATGTTGAAGATAATTTCCTGATTTAATCGAAGCCTAATTTCTGTCGGCTTGTCTTTTAATAAATTAGCTTTTAATATTTCGTTAATAGTTTTTTTATCAAAATAAGATAGTATATCTTCTAATTTTTTATCCATTTATTTCACTTCCTTTTAAAATATAATATGCAGACAAACTATTTTTAAGAACAAAAAAACGCATATTAGCTTTATGCTAATATACGTTTTTATTTATTTAGTATTTTTCTAATTATTTTATAATTTGGAGAAAATATTGATAAAAAATTATAAAATTCTTTAGAATGATTTAAATGCTTATAATGACAAAATTCATGTATTACAACATATTCAATACATTCATAACTTTTTTTAATTAAATTAATATTTAATGTTATTATATTTTTATAAGGAGCACAACTTCCCCATTTCGCCTTTAAATCCCGAAAAACAATTTCTGGAAACGGAATATTATACTCTATAAATCTTGGGTGCACATCTTTTACTATTTCAGTTAGTATTTCTTTTGCCTTTTCTTTATAAAAGTTTTTAATTAACGTTTGTTTTCTTTTGAAATTATTTTTATCTTTTACAATTAAATATAAAATATTATCTTTTATAAAAACTTCTTCTTTACTATATTCTAAAACTTCTAAAATCAATTTATCGCCTAAAAAATAATAAACTTCTCCATTTATATATTCTAATTCTTTTGGAGTTTCTATTTTATCAAATTTATTAAAAGCATCCAAAATAAAATCAAATTTTTCTAAAACGAAATCATCTATATATTTTTTACTATTTCCCCTGCTTGCAGAAACTTTAACAATTTTATCTTTATTAATTCTTAAATTAATATTCTTAACTTTTTTTGTTTCTAAAATATATTCAATTTCAATATTATTTTTTCTAACAATTCTTTTTTCAATCTTCATATTTACCTAAAATTAAACAGCCGAAAAAATCGGCTGTTTATATATTTTTTTAAACTTTAATATCTGCTTTAATACCAATAATATCTTTATTCTCATCTAAAATTGGATTAACAACGTCTCTTAAAAAACTCTCAACTTGCTCTTTACTTCTACCAACATATTTTTCTGGCTGTAAAAATGCATTTAATTCTTCTAAAGTAAATCCAAAAGATTCATCTTGAGAAATCAATTCTAAAAGATTATTTTCAAGACCTAAAGCTTTAACATTATGGCTTGCTTTCATTGATAATTCTCTGATTTTTTCGTGTAATTCTTGACGGTCGCCACCTCTTTTAACTGCGTCCATCATAATATTTTCAGTTACCATAAATGGAAGTTCGCTCATTAATCTTTTTAGTATAACTTTTTCATAAACAACTAATCCATCACAAACATTTAAACATAAATCTAAAATGCCATCAGTTGCTAAAAATGCCTCTGGAATAGATAAGCGTTTATTAGCTGAATCATCTAAAGTTCTTTCAAACCATTGAGTTGCAGTTGTCATAATTGGGTTTAAAGCATCAATCATAACAAAACGGCTTAATGCTGCTATTCTTTCACTTCTCATTGGATTTCTTTTATAAGCCATAGCCGATGATCCGATTTGATTTTTTTCAAATGGTTCTTCTATTTCTTTTAAATGCTGTAATAGTCTAATATCATTACTCATTTTATGAGCAGTTGCTGCTATTCCTGAAAGGATATTCGCAACTTTTGCATCAATTTTTCTTGAATAAGTTTGTCCTGAAACTGGATAGCAATCACTAAAGCCCATTTTTTTAGCAATCATTGGATCAATTTTTTCGATTAAATCGTGGTTGCCATCAAATAATTCTAAAAATGATGCTTGAGTGCCTGTTGTTCCTTTTGAGCCTAGCAGTTTTATCGTTGATAACATATAATCTATATCTTCTAAATCAAGGCAGAATTCTTGTAGCCATAACGCTGCACGTTTACCAACTGTTGTCGGTTGTGCTGGCTGAAAATGAGTGAATGCAAGGCTTGGCATTGCTTTATATTCATCTGCAAACTTTGCTAAAACGCTCATAACATTTATAACTTTAATTCTAACTAATTCTAATGCTTCTTTCATTAAAATAATATCAGTGTTATCACCAACATAGCAAGAAGTTGCACCTAAATGGATAATCCCTTTAGCAGATGGACATTGCTCACCATAAGCAAATACATGGCTCATAACATCGTGTCTTACTTCTTTTTCTCTTTTAACGGCAACATCAAAATTTATATCATCTTGAAATTCTTTTAATTCGTTAATTTGCTCATCAGTTATTGGTAGACCTAGTTCTTTTTCAACTTCTGCAAGAGCAATCCATAATTTTCTCCAAGTTTTAAATTTCTTTTCTGGTGAAAAAATATATTGCATTTCAGCGCTTGCATATCTTTGGGAAAGTGGGCTTACATATTTATCGTTTGACATTTATTTTGCTCCTATATAAAATTATTCGTCGAATTCGCCTCTAATATCATCTTGTGGTGGCTCTATTGGATATTTACCATCAAAACAGCCTTTACAAATCGAAACTGTCGGCACTAATTCTTGTAATCTATCAATTTTTAAAAATGCTAATGTATCTGCGCCTATTTTTTGTCTAATTTCTTCAACTGAATGATTATAAGCTACTAATTGATCTCTTGAAGGAATATCTGTTCCAAAATAGCATGGCCACAAAAATTCTGGAGCACTAGAACGCATATGCACTTCTTTTGCACCTGCTTTTCTTAATGAGTCAACTATTTTAGCACTAGTTGTTCCTCTAACAATAGAATCATCAACTAAAATAACTCTTTTATCTTTTACAACTTCTTTTAAAACATTTAGTTTCATTTTAACGCTGTCTTGTCTATTTTTTTGTTTTGGCTTTATAAAAGTTCTACCAATATAGCTGTTTTTAACAAAAGCAACACTATAAGGAATTCCTGTTTCCAAAGCATATCCCATAGCAGCACCGTTTCCAGATTCAGGAACACCAACTACTATATCTGCATCAACAAAAGAATCTTTAGCTAAAAATTTTCCTGCTCTAATTCTTGAATTATAAACACTTTCGCCATCGATATAAGCATCAGGGCGGGCAAAATATATATACTCAAAAATACATACAGCTTGCTTTTCTTTTGGAATACAGTTTGATTTATCAGAGTGAATTTTCCCTTTTGAGTCTATAACAACTATTTCTCCAGGCTCAACATCTCTAATAAATTCAGCGCCGATAGTGTCTAGTGCGCAACTTTCTGAAACTATAAAAAATGTATCATCACGTTTTCCAATACAAAGCGGTTTAAATCCGTGTGGATCTCTTACACCGATTAGTTTTCTAGGTGATTTAATAACTAAAGAATAAGCTCCTTTAATTTTTTTCATAGTTTTACTAACAGCTTCTTCAACAGTTGCTGAATTAACTCTTTCTCTTGCAATAACATATACAATAAGTTCAGAATCAATAGTAGTTTGGAATATTGCACCACTTAATGCTAATTCTTCTCTTAATTCTTTAGTATTAACTAAATTTCCATTGTGGGCAAATGCTAATGTGCCTTTAATATAATTAATAGCTAAAGGTTGTGCATTTTCAATAGTTGAACTTCCAGCTGTTGAATATCTAACATGTCCAACGCCTAAATTTCCTTTTAATGTAGCTAAATTCGTTTCATTAAAAACTTCATTAACCAGCCCCATATTTTTTATAGTGCTAACTTTACATTTTGAAATATTAGTATCGGTAACACTAATTCCAGCACTTTCTTGACCTCTGTGCTGCATAGTTAATAAGCTATAATAAATGTCTGCTGCAACATCTGATCCTTTTATATCATACGCTGCTGCAACGGCACATTCTTCGCTTAATTTATCATCATTTATTTCTATTTGCATTAAATTGTTCATTATTTTGTCAGCCCCAAACGTGATAATACTTCATTATAAGCACCTTCAACATTGCCTAAATCTCTTCTAAAACGGTCTTTATCCATTTTTTCATTAGTGTTTACATCCCATAAACGACAAGTGTCAGGGCTTGTTTCGTCTGCTAAAATGATTTTGCCATGAAATCTTCCAAATTCAATTTTAAAATCTATAAGTTTTAAATCAGCTTGTAAAAAATATGCTTTTAAAACATCATTTACTTTAAATGCATAATTTTTAATAATCTCAATTTCTTCCCAAGTTGCAAGCTCTAAAGCAACTGCGAAGTGATCGTTTATTAATGGATCGCCTAAGTCATCGTTTTTATATGAAAATTCAACAGTTGGAGTTTTAAATTCAATTCCTTCTTCAACTCCTAATCTTTTTGAAAAACTACCAGCTGAAACATTACGAATAATAACTTCAAGTGGCACAATTTCAACTCTTTTAACAGCTGTTTCTCTGTCGCTTAACTCTTTAACTAAATGAGTTGGAACTCCAGCTTCCTCAATTTTTGCAAAAGCATGGTTTGTGATTCTATTATTTATAACACCTTTACCAATAATAGTTCCCTTTTTTTCTCCGTTAAATGCAGTAGCATCATCTTTATAAGACACTATTACAACATCAGGATCTTCTGTTGCATAAACCTTCTTTGCTTTGCCTTCGTAAATCATTTCTAATTTTTCCATAATTTAAACGTCCCTTTCTTATTTAAAACTTAATTTTAAGCTGATTTTTAATATAAAATTATTTTAAGTAATAACATTTTGATTATAAAATAAACCGCTTTATAAATCAACAAGATAAATACTTTTTTTCTATTTTATATAAAGTAGCTTAAAAAAATCACTAATATTTTAATAGGTTTTCTTCTATAAGCCTTTTTTCAATATACGGCATTACATTTATAAATTTTTTAAACTCATTATACTTTAAAAATTCTTCATTATTAAAGCTTTGTTTTTTAATCGCTTTTATCGCAATGTTTTTCGGAGTATGCTCTGTTTCAATAAACTCCATAACACTAACATCAAAGCCTAAAGATTTTAATATTTGTGCTCTTAAGCTATCCGTTGCAAGTGCTGAAAATCTTTCTTTAATAAGCCCGAATTGAAGCATGGTATTAAGATTATCATTTTTTATTTTAGTGAAAAATTCGTGCTGGCAACAAGGAACTGCAACTATTGCCTTTGCATTAAATTTAATACTTTGCACAATCCCCTCATCTGTTGCATTATCACAAGCATGAAGCATTATAACTAAATCAACATCTTTTGTTCTTGTGTAATCTTTAATATCACCATGCATAAATTCTAAAAATTCATATCCTAATTCTTTTGAAACTTTGTTGCAATATTCAATAACATCAGTTTTTAAATCAAGCCCTGTTACTACTGCTTTTCTTTTTAAAATTTTAATAACATAATAATATAAAGCAAATGTTAAATACGCTTTTCCACAGCCAAAATCTACAATTTTTAATTCTTTATCTTTTTCAAAATTTTCAAAAATCGGAGATATTAACTCAAGATACTTATTTATTTGGCGAAACTTATTATATTTTGATTTAATAATTTTCCCATCACTACTCATAACTCCTAAATACTTTAAAAAATCAATATTTTCATACTCATTTAATATATATTCTTTTTTTCGATTATGAGATGAAATACTAACTTTTTTTGTAGCTGGCTTTGTTTTTGCTGTTATTTTATCTTTAAAGCAGTTTAAATGATAATCGTTTAACCCGCCATAAATTATACACTGAACAAAAACTTCTTTTAATAAATATTCAATTTCATCAATTAAATCATTCTCTTTAATATTTTTATGCACAACTTGTTTATCTTTTGTGTATTCTAATTGATACATAATTTCATTTTTTTGCAAAAAAGGTTTAATTAAAACTTTTGAATATTCACTTTGCACGCCTTTTTTAATTTGACTAATATTTATAAGCGCAATATCTTGATTTAAATAGCTAATTAATTTTTCTCTCATTTTTTTAATTCTTTCTATTCTTCACAAAATACTGGAACAAATGATTTTGAAAATACATCAACCATTCCCATATCACTAAATTTAAATTCTGGAATAACTATTAAAGAAAGTGTTACTATACGAAGTAGTGGATTTTTTAAATCAATCCCAGCCTCATTTAAAACTCTTTTCATTTCTTTAACTTCTTTTGAAAGTTCGAAAATATCTTTTGAAGATACAATTCCTGCAACATTTAAAGCAAGTAATCCTTTAATTTTTGCATCTTCAGCATATGCCATACCGCCACCGATTTCTTTTAATTTATTTACAACAACAAGTGCATCTTCTGCTTTTTTAAATACTACAACTAAATTATGTGAATCGTGAGAAACAGTTGAAGATAACGCGCCTTTAAATTTTGCAAAGCCTTTAACAACACCTAGATTATAATCACCTGTGCCATATCTATTAATTATAATAGCAAACTGCAGATTTTCATCATTAGAAATATCAACTTTTCCATCTACAACTGGTAATTCTATAACTTCTTTTTTAGCATATGCAGAAGAAGATGTTTGATAAGCCATAGCATTGATTTTAACGGTTTTATCAGCTTTATTTGGTGCATATAAAGTTAAATCTTCCAGTGTAAAGTCTTTTATCTTTACAGTGTTTTCAGTTTCCAGACTATCTCTTATATCTTCAATTTCAGCTAATAAAACACCATCTTTTGCAACTAAGTTACCGTCTGTAAAAACATGACTAGGTTTTAACTCATTTAAATCATCCATTAACAGCATATCTGCAACATATCCAGCTGCAATAGCACCTAAATTTTTAATATCAACTTCTAAAGCTGCATTTAATGTACAAGATTTTATAGCCGTTACTGGATCAAATCCATGGCGAATTGCATCTCTTAAAACATCATTCATATGTCCGCCATCGATTATTTCATCAACTTCTCTATCATCAGTGCAAAATGTTAATCTATCAAAGAATTTAACGCCTTCTAGTCCATCAATAATTGTTTCAACATTTTTTGTCATTGAAGATGAACGCGCATCAATATACATACCATTACGAATTTTAGGTTTTGCTTCGTGCTGTGCTCTTGTTTCATGGCAAGTTGTAGGGCCACCAACTAAATAACTACTTAGCATTCTTCCTGTAATTCCAGGAGCGTGACCTTGAATATATCTTCCGTCTTTTTCAAAAACTTCAATAATACTCATCATTCTATCGCTAGCATTTGCAACACCAACAAAATCCATAACTTCGCCAAGACCAATAATATTAGATAAATTTAGCATCTTTTCAATTTCTTTTGCTGTGAATTCAGCTCCATTCCCTTCCATATTAGGAACAGATGGTACACAAGAAGGAATATTTACATACATTTTCATCGGTAGACTTTCGCTCATTTTTGTCATATATTCAACGCCACGAATTCCACAAACATTTGCTATTTCATGAGGATCTGTTACAACCATTGTTGTACCATGTGGTAAAACAGTTTTTGCAAAATTTCTAGGAATCATTAATGAGCTTTCAATATGTACGTGTGCATCAATAAAACCTGGAGTTAAATATTTCCCTTGTGCATCTATAATTTCTTTAGCATTAACCTCATTAAAATCTTCAGTTTCAACGTGGGCAATAAAGCCATCGTAAATAAATACATTTGCTTTATAAATTTCGCCTGTAAAAGTGTTAACTAAATTTGCATTAATTATAGCTAAATCACTTGGGATTTTCCCAAGTGCTGCCATCATTAAACCTTTTTTATCTTTTGGGTAAATTTTCATATTGTACCATCTTTCTTTTTAAGTTGTTAATTTCCATATTTATAATATTATAACATAATATTATTTCAAAACTTTAATTAATATTTAAATTAATATTCATAAATAACTCTATTATATATGGGAAAAATCATAGAGATTTCTCCCTATGATTTTTATTTAATTATCCCTCAATAGCTTTTATAACCATTTCTCTTAATATATTTGGATTTCCTTGACCTTTACTTGCTTTCATACATTGACCAACTAAGAAACCTAAAACATTTGTTTTTCCATTTTTATAATCATTAACAGCTTTATCATTGTTTTTAATAACTTCATCAACAATACCATTTAATGCAGAAGTATCACTTATTTGCCCTAGACCTTTTTCTTCTACTACTTTTGTTGGTGATTTATCTTCATCAATAATAACATCTAAAACAGTTTTACCAGCTGTGTTTGAAATTTTATTAGATTCAATTAATGTAATCATTTCAACTAGATTTTCAGCAGTTAATTTTAAATCAGTCATAATCATATTACGCTCATTTAAAATTTTAGAAATATCGCCTAAAATCCAGTTTGAAATATTTTTAACTTCGCATTTATTTAGTTTTATACAATCTTCAAAGAACATCGCTCTATCTTTATTTGTAATTAATAAAGAGGCATCTGCTTTTGAAAGTTTATATTCTTCAATATATCTAATTAATTTTTCAGCTGGAAGTTCTGGCAGAGAGTCTTTTAACTCTTTAATTTTTTCATCAGTTACAATAAATGTTAATAAATCTGGATCTGGGAAATATCTATAATCTTGTGCATCTTCTTTAGAACGAAGAATAATATTTTTACCAGCCATATCGTCCCATTTTCTTGTTTCTTGAGTGATAGTGCCGCCATTTGAAATAACATCAACTTGTCTTTTTGCTTCATAAGTGATAGCTCTGTGAGCTGCTGAAAAGCTATTAACGTTTTTCATTTCAACTCTTGTTCCAAATTCAGTTGAGCCTTTTAATCTAACAGAAACATTAACGTCACAGCGAACATTACCCTCTTGCATTTTTGCTTCACTTATACCTAGATAAATTAGTGTTGAGTGAATTGTATCAAGGTATGCTTTAGCTTCATCTGCTGAGCGTATATCTGGCTCTGAAACGATTTCAATTAATGGAACACCACAACGGTTGTAATCTGCTAAAGTTCCACCAAAATCATCATCATGAATTAATTTTCCTGCATCTTCTTCTATATGAATTCTAGTAACACCAATTCTTTTAACTTCATCACCAACTAAAACATCTAAATGTCCATTTTCACATAATGGAATATCAAATTGAGAAATTTGATATGATTTTGGTAAGTCTGGATAGAAGTAGTTTTTTCTATCTTGTTTTGTTGTTCCATTTATTGAGCAGTTTAAAGCATGTCCCATTTTAACTGCATATTCAACCACTTGTTCATTTAAAACTGGCAGTGTTCCTGGCAGTCCCATACAAACAGGGCAAACATTTGTATTAACTTCTGAGCCAAATTCATTTTTACAGCCACAGAATATTTTTGTATTTGTTGAAAGCTCAGCGTGCACTTCAAGGCCTACAACTATTTCATAATTCTTCATCATAAATTAAAACTCCTTCACCTTAAATCCACCAATTGCTGTTTCATAGCATTTTGCAACATTTAGCATTTTATATTCGCTAAATTTTTCGCCTATAATTTGAAATCCTATTGGCATATTGTTTGCATCAAATCCACAAGGCACGTTCATACCTGGAAGACCTGCTATATTTAAAGTTACAGTACAGATATCCCCTGCATACATCGCAACTGGATCGCTTGATTTTTCACCAATTTTAAATGCTGTTGTAGGGCTCATTGGAGTGATAATTATATCGCAAGATTTGAATGCATCTGTAAACTCTTGTGTAATTTTTTGTTGCAGAACTTTTGCTCTTTTATAGTATGCATCATAGTATCCTGATGATAAAACATATGTTCCTAGCATAATTCTTCTTTTAACTTCATCACCAAAACCTTCACTTCTTGATGATTCGTATAAATCGATTAAACTACCTCTTTTTGAGCCAGTGTATCCGTATTTTACGCCATCGTATCTACCTAAGTTTGATGAAGCTTCTGCTGAAGAAATAATATAATAAGCTGAAAGAGCGTAGTCTGTTGATGGAAGAGATATTTCTACAACTTGAGCCCCTTGATTTTTTAAAACTTCGATAGCTTCATATATTTTTTCTTTAATTTCTTTTGAAATACCTTCTCCAAAATATTGTGATGGTATTCCTATTTTTAAACCTTTAACATCATTTGGCATTTCTGTGTAAGATGTTATTTTGCTTGTAGCATCTTTTTTATCATGTCCTTTGATTGCATCAAAAAGCATTTTTGTATCATCAACAGTTCTTGCCATAGGACCAATTTGATCTAAAGAAGAACCAAAGGCAACTAGTCCATATCTTGAAACTGCACCATAAGTTGGTTTTAGGCCAACAATACCAGTAAAACTAGCTGGTTGACGGATACTACCACCAGTGTCAGAACCTAATGAAAATGGAACTTGGCTAGCCGCAACAGTAGCAGCACTTCCTGATGATGAACCACCTGGAATTCTTGAAGTATCCCAAGGGTTTGTTGTTGTTTTAAAATATGAGTTTTCCCCAGAAGAACCCATTGCGAATTCATCCATATTAACTTTACCTATGATAACTGCGTCTTTATCAAGTAATTTTTCAACAACAGTTGCATTATAAGGAGGGATAAAATTTTCAAGCATTTTTGATGCACAAGTAGTTTTTAATCCTTTTGTACACATATTATCTTTAACAGCAACAGGAATACCAGCTATATCTGAAACTGTTTCCCCTTTTGCTCTTTTTTCATCTGCGATTTGTGCTTGTTTTCTAGCTTCATCAAAGTTATATGAAATATATGCTTTAATTTCACTGTCTGTTTTTTCTATTCTATCAATAACTGAATTTGTTATCTCTAGCGATGACACTTCTTTATTTTGAAGTAATTTTTTCATTTCGGTTGCCGATAGGCTGTATAACTTGTCCATTACTATAATCATTCCTTTCTTTTGGTTTTGTGTTTTTTACTATGCATATTAAAATCATTAAATTTAAAATAATCTTATATACATATACCACTCAAAACCCGAAGTTTGAATTTTTTTCAAACTTTTCTATTTTTATTAATCTACAACTTTTGGTATCATTATGCAGCCTGCTGCTGTATATGGTGCATTTTTAAGCATTTCATCTCTGTTAAAAGATTTTTCCACAACGTCTTTTCTTAGTTCCATTGTGTTTTCAGGATCTAATAATGCGCCACCTGATGGAAGTTCTGGTAGATGTTCGCACATCTCGATAATTCCAATCATTTCTTTTTCAAATTTTGCAACCTTTTCTTCTTCGATTGAAAGCCTTGCAAGTTTTGCAATATGTTTAATATTGATTTCCATTTATATTCTCCTTTTATTTAATCATTTCTAAAAATTCATTTTGAGTTATAACACTAACTCCTAAAGAATTTGCTTTTTCAAGTTTTGAGCCTGCACTTTCACCTGCTAAAACAAAGCTTGTTTTTTTAGACACAGAGGAAGAAACTTTCCCTCCGTTATCCAAAACCATTTTCTCTGCTTCTTGCCTAGATAAATTTTCTAAAGTACCTGTTATAACAAATGTTTTATCTTTTAAAACATCACTTTGATTACTTGAAATATAGGTAGTATTTACTCCTAAAGTTATTAGTTTATCTAAAACTAATTTAACAGAGTCTTGTTTTAGATATTCAATAACGTTTTCAGCGCCTACATCACCAAAACCATCAATATCTATTATACTTTGAAAATCTGCATTTATCAAGGTTTTAATGTTATTAAATTTTTGGGCTAAAAGCCTTGCTGCCTTTTCTCCTATATTTCGAATTCCTAGCGAGAAAATTAATTTATCTAAATTATTTTCTTTTGATTTTTGTATTGCATTAATTAAATTATTTGCCGATTTATCTTTGAAATTATCAAGTTTTAAAGCATCCTCAACCGTTAAAGTGTATAAATCTGCTATATCATGAATTAATTTCTTTTCACAAAGCTGAATAACAATACTTTCACCAAGTCCGTCAATATTCATTGCATTTCTTGATGCAAAATGAATTATATTACGAGTTAATTGTTCAGGACAATCTGGGTTATTGCATCTTAAAGCAGCCTCAGAAGTTTTTTCAATACTATGATTACAACTAGGACATATCAATGGAATTTGAAAACTTCCACTCGAATTCTTTTTGTTAACTTTAACTACTTCAGGAATAATATCTCCAGCTTTTCTAACTATGATTTCATCACCAATATTAATATCTTTTAAATCAATATTATCTTGATTGTGAAGCACAGCCCTTGAAACGCTAGTTCCTGCAAGGTTAATAGTTTCAAAAATCGCTGTTGGAGTTAAAACTCCTGTTCTACCAACTGAAATTTCTATTTCGGTTAAAATAGTTGATTTTTCTTCTGGCGGATATTTATAAGCTGCTGCCCAGCGAGGAAATTTATTTGTTGAGCCGAGCTCTAATCTTTTATCAAAATCATTCACTTTAATAACAGCGCCGTCTATATCATAAGAAAAATCATTTCTCATTTCACCAATAACCATAACTTCATTTACAACATCTTCTATATTCCTAAACAAATTATACCTTGGTGAAACATTAAATCCTAATTTTTTTAATAAATCAAGAGAGTCTTTATGATTTGTTATCTTAAAATCATCGCTTATTTGCTGAATATTAAAAATAAATATATCTAAGTTTCTTTCTTTTGTAATTTTAGGATCTTTTTGCCTAACTGAGCCTGATGCAGCATTTCTTGGATTTTTAAAAGGTTGTTTTTCTTCTTCTATTTGTTTTTCAACAAGTTTTAAAAACACTTCTTTTGGCATAAACACTTCGCCACGCACTTCTAAAAATCTAGGTGCATCTTTTAATTTTTTAGGAATAGATTTTATTGTTTTTAGATTTTGCGTGACATCTTCTCCGATAAATCCATCGCCCCTAGTTGAGCCACGAGTAAAAACTCCGTTTTCATATTCTAAACTAATAGATAATCCATCAATTTTAGTTTCAACGATATAATCACACTCACTAAAAACCTGTTTTACTCTATTATCAAAATCAAGAAGTTCCTCTTTTGAAAAAACATCTTGTAAACTCTCCATTTTAACTGCGTGAGTCACTTTTTCAAAGCTAGAAGAAGCAAGACCTTGCACAGTTTGTGTTGGTGAATTTTCTAAAACTAAGTCTGGAAATTCTGCCTCTATTTTTTTTAATTCATTCATTAATTTATCATAATCAAAATCGCTAATTTCAGTTCTATCTTCTTCATAATAAATTTTTGAATGATATAAAATTTCTTTAATTAAATTATCTATTTTTTCTTTTGCTGTTTTAACATCCATTTTATTCACCTCTAACTAAAATATTATATCAAATTTTACTCCTTCTTACAATACTAATTTTTAGAATTTATTCAGAAATTAATAGACTATTACTTCCTATATTATTTGGCACTTCTCCAACGATAATAGTTTCAGCAACACACACTTTGGTGTTTATATTAACGCCTGTTGTGTATCGTGAAATTAAAGCGTCAGCTGTAATATCAAAAACAAGTGAAATTCTATGGTTAACTTGATTTATGCCTGTATTGATAAACTCTGTTTCTATATCCACTTCAACATATGCTGTTGGAATTATTGTAAAAGTTAAACTTGGTCCTTTATTTTGAAAAAAATCAATAGTTGTGATATTTCCTATCGGAACATAAATGTTTGAAGGACCTATTTTATCAGTACTTTGCAAAACTGCTGTTGTCATTAATGATTTTAATTTATTCATTTCAAGTGCATCATAAGATAAACTCACTATTTCACCATCTTCATTCTTTTCTAAAGTGACTAAATCAAGGTATGTGAGCTGTAGTTTTTCTAGTTCATTAGTTATAGTATTATTCACTGCTTGAGTTACTATGCTTTGCGTTCTTGTTTGCGCAATTTTTTGCACTACTGGACGCAGTTGTAAATCTGCTATTAAAATAATTATAGCAGCTATAACTATTATTAAAATTAAAATTATCTTTAAAACAGTTATTTTTTTTAATCCTGTTTTCACTTTTCTTCTCATTATATCTCCTCACTTATTAAAGGCATTATATAATGTATATTAATTTTTGCATAAAAAAATAAGTGATTTATAAAAATCACTTATTTTAATTTTTTTAAATTGAAATAGCTTCAGCCATATTCATTAATTCTTCGTCAACCGTTTTTGTTTTTGCAAGAGCTTCAGTAATATCAAAATCAACCACTTTATCTTCTTTTAATCCAATAACTCGATTATAAACACCCTCGTTTAAAAGTTTAATTGCATGATACGACATTTGCGCTGCAACAACTCTATCTCTTAAACTAGGTGAGCCACCTCTTTGCACGTGTCCTAATATAGTTGCTCTTGTTTCTATTCCTGTTTCTTGCTGGATATACCAAGCAATTTCCTCAACTTTTCCAACACCTTCTGCAACTAATATAAGGAAATTTTTCTTGCCTTCGGCTTTAGTTTTATGAATTCTTTTAATAACATCTTCTTTTAAATTATATTTCTGTTCAGGAATTAAAATAGCTAAAGCACCAGTTGCAATACCTGTGTTTACTGCAAGATATCCAGAGTTTCTTCCCATAACTTCAACTACTGAGCATCTTTCATGGCTTTGAGTTGTATCTCTTAATCTATCAATCATTTCCATAGCAGTGTTAAGAGCTGTATCGTATCCAATCGTGTAATCACTACTAGCGATATCATTATCAATAGTTCCTGGAATTCCTATTGTGCGAATACCTTTTTTAGCTATTGCACGGCAACCTCTAAATGAACCATCACCACCGATAACAACTAACGCGTCTATCCCATGTTTTAGGCAAGTTTGATATGCTTTTTCTTGCCCTTCTTCTGTCATAAATTCTAAAGAACGAGCGGTATAAAGCATAGTTCCACCACGGTGAATAATTTCTGATACACTTCTTAAGTGCATATCAATAACATCATCGTTAACTAAGCCATTATATCCGTGTTTTATCCCTTTAACTTTTAATCCGTTAAATATTGCTGTTCTTACAAGTGCTCTTATTGCAGGATTCATTCCTGGTGCATCTCCACCTGAAGTTAGTATTCCAATTGTTTTAATTTCGCCCATAGTATCTACCTCCTTGATTTTTAAATAATATCAATGAATTATTAACACGCTACTCTTTATAAACAACATTTTCATCACCTAAAATAAATTTTAATTGATTAAGCGTTGAAAAATCATCAAACCCCCACATTCTCTCGGGTGCTTTTAAGTATTCTTTTGTGTCTTTAAAATATAAATACACAGGAATACTGCCTTTTAATGATTCTAAATACACTTTTGTTTTTTCAAACTCAAAACTAGTTTTGCTCTCAATTCTTAAATATATTCCAAATTTAGAATTTTGATGTTGTTTTTTTAAATTTTCTGCTTTTTCTGAATCAACGTTAATTATCTCTTCTGCTAAAATTACCGTTTCATCTTCTTTTAGTGAAACTCTACCTTTGATTATAATTACAACATTTTCAGCTAAATGAATATTTTGTCTTTCTAAGATTTTTGGAAAAGCTATCACTTCTAAAGAACCTGATAAATCTTCTACAGTGATAAATCCCATAATTTCATTTTTCTTTGTTGTATGGTATCTAGTTTTTGTTATAATCGCAACTATTGTTTGCACACTATTATCGTATACCTCATTACCCTCTCCCGTCAAGGTAGAAATGTTGCAAGTTGATATACTTTTAGAATAATCTATGTATTTTTCGAGCGGATGACCTGAAATATATATACCCGCAAGTGTTTTTTCAAAATTTAAAATTTCATTATCGGTAAATTCTTGGCAATCCGGATAATTGTAATCATCTTTTTGATGATATTTACTCTCTTTCGCTTCATCAGAGATGCTAAAAAAGTCAATTTGTCCTTCCATATTTGCTTTCATATCCTGATTTACGCTTTTTAAAACCATTTCAATAGCATTGTATAATTGTCTTCTTTTAAAATTAAAGCTATCAAAAGCTCCAACTTTTATTAAACTTTCTGCAGCACGCTTACTATAATCTTTTCCTGCTAGTCTTTTAGTTAAATCAAATAAGCCTTTATATCCTCCGTTTTCTTCTCTTTCTTTAACTAAAGACTCAACAAACTGTCTGCCTACATTTTTTATAGCTGAAAGACCATATCTAATATTATCTCCTTCAACTGTAAAACCTGAGTAGCTTTTTTGAATATCTGGTGGCAGGATTTTAATGTCTAATCTTTTACATTCTTGTGTGTATTCTAATATTTTATTTGAGTTTTCAAAAATGCTAGTTAGCATAGATGCTAAGAATTCTTTTGGATAATGAGCTTTTAAATAAGCTGTTTGATAAGCTAAAATTGCATATGCCGCTGCATGAGATTTATTAAAAGCGTATGAAGCAAAACTTAGCATTTCTTCAAAAATGGCATTAGCAGCATTTTTATTTATTCCATTAGCCGCACAGCCTTCTAAAAAGTGTGTTCTTTCTTTTTCCATTACATCAGCTTTTTTCTTACTCATTGCTCTTCTAACTAAATCCGCTTGCCCATAAGAGTATCCGGCAAGTTCTCTAAATATTTGCATAACTTGCTCTTGATAAACTATGCAGCCATTAGTTACATTAAGTATATTTTCTAAAGATTTATCTTTATATGATATTTTTTGGGGATGATGTCTGTTTTCAATAAATTTTGGAATTGAATCCATAGGCCCTGGGCGGTATAAAGATATTACGGCTATTAAATCCTCTAAATCTATCGGCTTTAATCCAACTAAAGCATTAGTCATCCCTGCTGATTCAAACTGGAATACACCACTAGTTTCTCCTAGTGAAAGCATTTCAAACACTTTTTTATCTTCAAGAGATATTTTATCTATATCAAAATCTTTATTATGCTTTTTAATCATTTCTTCGCAATGTCTAATAACAGTTAGTGTGCGAAGTCCTAGAAAGTCCATTTTTAATAAGCCTAGTTCTTCTATTGTTGTCATTGGAAACTGCGTTACTATCTGCCCGTCATTACTTTGTAGTGGCACATAGTTATCACAAGGTTTATCTGTTATAACAACTCCCGCTGCATGAGTTGAGGCGTGTCTTGGCATTCCTTCAACTTTTATTGCTAAATCAACTAATTCTTTTATCTGTGGGTTTTCGTTATAGGCTTGTCTTAACTCATTAGAAATTTTAAGAGCTCTTTCAATACTCATTTTAAAATTAGCTTCACCTGGAATTAGTTTTGCCACCCTATCAACTGTTGAATAAGGAATATCCATAACTCTTCCTATATCTCTAATAGCAGCTCTTGCTGCTAGTGTTCCAAAAGTTATAATTTGAGCAACATGATCTTCACCATATTTTCTAACAACATAATCTATAACTTCCCCTCTTCTTTCATAGCAAAAATCTATATCAAAGTCGGGCATACTTATTCTATCTGGGTTTAAAAACCTTTCAAATAGAAGATTATATTTTATAGGATCAACATTTGTTATCCCTGAGCAATAAGCTGTTAAACTACCTGCACCAGAGCCTCTACCTGGCCCTACTGGGATATTATTAGTTTTTGCAAAATTAATAAAATCGTAAACTATTAAATAATAATCCACAAATCCCATTTTACTAATTATACCTATTTCATATTCTAATCTATCTGTTAATTCTTTTGTTATCTCTGGATATCTTTCTTTTAATCCGTCATAACACAGTTTAACAAAGAAATCATAGTTATCACTGCCATCAGGAGTTGTGTATTTTGGAAGTTTTGTAACGCCAAATTCATAATCAAAATTACATTTTTCCATAACTTCTAAAGTGTTAGAGCAAGCATCTGGAATATAGGAGAATAAATCATACATCTCATTAGTGCTTTTAACGTAAAATTCATCGGTTTCAAATTCTAAAGTGTCTGTATCTGATAGAGTTTTATTTGTTTGCACGCAAATTAATGCATACTGCATTTTTGAATCTTCTTTATTTATATAATGGCAGTCGTTTGTTGCAATTAATTTTATATTTAATTCATTAGCAAGAGTTATTAATTTAGGTAACACTTTTTGCTGGTCGGCAATACCGTGGTCTTGAATTTCAATATAGTAATCATCTCCAAACACATCTTTATACCACTGTGCCGCTTCTTTTGCTCTTGTATAATCATCAGCATTTAATAATCTTGGTATTTCCCCTGCAAGGCAAGCAGAAAGACAAACTAAGCCTTCACTATATTGTTTTAAAACTTCTTTATCTATTCTTGGTTTTGAATAAAATCCTTCTATAAAACCTATTGATACAAGTTTTGATAAGTTTTTATATCCTATTTCATTTTTACATAATAAAACAAGGTGGTAGTTTCCATCCACCTTATGCACTTTTTCATCTCTTTTTCTATTAGCAATATAAACTTCACAGCCTATAATAGGTTTAATACCTTCTTGTTTTGCTTTTTTATAAAAATCAACACAACCAAACATAACACCGTGGTCAGTTATAGCAACAGCTGGCTGATTTAATTCTTTCACGTGATTTATCAATCTATCTATACGACAAGCACCGTCTAATAAGCTATATTCTGTATGTAGATGTAAATGCACAAAATTTCTTTCCATTAAATATTAATACCTTTCTATTTCTTTTGCCTAATTTTATTCATCGTTTGCTAATTTTAATAATTTTTGCATTCTTCTATTAACAGATGCCTTGCTTAAAATAGGCTCTGCTATATTTCCAAGTTCAGTTAAAGATAATTCTGGATTTTCCATTTTTAATTCTGCTATATATTTTAAATCTTCGCTTAAAGACACAAATTTATTTTCTAAGATTAATTTATTTATAGCATTTGTGTATTTTTCATTTGCAGCCATTATTTTATCATAATTTGCCACATCACAATTCGCTATTCTATTAGCTTTATTACTAATATCACGCATAACTTTGCCTGACATTATTTCAAGACAAGCATTTTGAGCACCAACTAAGGCTAAAATCTCTTCTATAACTTCACTTTGCTTTGAATAAACTATATAATTTTTATTTCTATTAGAAATTTTTGTTTCTAAATCAAACTGCAAAATTTTTTCTACTATGTATTCTGCTTTTCTTTTTTCTTTTAAAGAAAATTCTAAGCTGTATCCTTTACTAGGACTCGTTAAAATTGCTTTTGTTATAAAAAATCCTATTAAAAAATGTTGCTCGCATTTTGGGCAAGTTTCATTTTTTTTAAATAAAGATGATAATTCATCATAATTATAAATTTCTAAGATATATCCTAAGTTTGTGTTTAAAATTTCTGAATGAATATCATATCTTTTTAATAGTTTTCTTATAGATTTTAATATTTTTTCCAAATCTTGGCTTATTAAATTTTCATCAAACGAAAAGCATGTCCCTTTTAAAAAGTTTATATTACAACAATCATTTTTTGAAAATTTAAAGTTATCTAAAGATTCTAGTCTTGCCTCTTTAGAAAAACTCAATTTATCCATTATTTTCTCCTAAATTCATCTCTGTGATATTTTTTAACTTGATATCCTTCTTTATTTAAATCATCAAATAATTTATTTGCAAAAGTTATCGAGCGATGTTTTCCACCTGTACAGCCAAAAGCTATTGTTAAAGTTGTTTCGCCTTCTTTTGTGTATAAAGGCAGAGCTGTATTAAGTAAATCTTTTTGATTTTTATATAAAGCTCTTGCTTCTTCGAACGATAAAACATACTCACTCACTTTTTCATCATTACCAGTTAATTCGCGCAGTTCTTTTATGTAAAATGGATTTAAAAGACACCTTACATCAAAAAGCATATCTATATCACTAGGTATGCCAAATTTAAAACCAAATGATACAACATTAATAGTTAATATTTTCTTTTCATCATTTACTACATAGGATAATAATCTATCTTTTAATTGAAAGGTTGATAGTAAAGAAGTATCAATAACAAAATCTGAAATTGTAAATAATGGCCTTAATATATCTTTTTCATAGGCTACTGCCTTTTCTAGTGAAAAATCTTTTCTGTGCATTAATGGATGTTTTCTTCTTGTTTCTTTATATCGATTAATTAAAACACCGCTAGTTGAATCAAGATAAACAATTCTTGCCTTTTTTTCTTTTTGCAAAGGTGCTATTGCATCAATTAAAACATAAAAATCTTCACCGTTTCTAATATCAACTACGCACGCAATTTTATCAACATCTGGAAGTATTTCTTCTTTATTTTCTATAAGGTTTAATATTAATGGAGTTGGCATATTATCAATACAAAAATATCCAACATCTTCTAAGGATTTTAAAGCTAAAGTTTTTCCTGAGCCTGATACCCCTGTTATAATAACAAAATTACGTTCCATCTTTTTAATCCTCTCTTTACAATAAAATTTTAAACTATTATCATTTCTTTTTCTATTCTAACATTCTTTTTTTCAAAAACAATTTCTTCAACCTTTTCAGCTAATGAAACTATATCATTGCAAGAAGCATTATCAACATTCACTATAAACCCAGCATGTTTTTCGCTTACCATTGCTCCTCCAACTCGCATACCTTTCAGTCCGCATTCATCTATTAATGCCGCTGCAAAATATCCTTGTGGTCTTTTAAAGCTACTGCCAGCACTAGGTAAATCTAGTGGCTGTTTATCAGCTCTTTTATTCATAATTTCTTTCATAAAATCAAGCATTTTATTACTATCAGCATAGTTTAATTTAAAATATGCTTTTGTGATAAATAATTTTCTTTCTTGAAAAATTGAATGTCTATAAGAAAAGTTTGCATCTTTTTTATAAATAGTTATTTCTTCTCCATTTTCATCAATGCAATCAACTTTTACTAAATTATCAGAAATCTCGCCACCATAAGCCCCTGCATTCATATAAACAGAACCGCCTATATTCCCTGGAATTCCATAGCAAAATTCAAGTCCTGATAAGGAATTTTCTTGCAAAAGTTTTGCAAAGGAAGTTAAAATATATCCACTTTCAACTTCCACTATATCTTTATTTATTAAAACTTTGTTTAATAAATTAGATTTAATAATTACCCCTTTATATCCTTCATCTTTAAATATTACATTAGAGCCTTTTCCAAGATAATAATAATTTATATTATTCTCATTAAAAAATTTAATCGCTTTTTTAATTTTATCAATGTTTTCTGGATATATAATAAAATCTGCATTCCCACCAACTTTAAATGTGGTGTGTTTTTTCATGCTTTCATTTTCTTGAAACTGAATTTCATTATTAATAAAAAATTCTTTTAACATACTATCTCCAATTATTATTTTAAGTATTCGCAAATATCTTTTTTTCTTGAAATTAAATGATTTTTTAAATTTTCATAGCTGTAATTTATTATTAAATCAGTTGGAAAATCTATTTCTTTTAGCATTGGAAAAATTATATCAACTATCCCTAATGTGTACATAGAATGAGCATCAGAATTAATTGCTATTTTGCAGTTATATTTTTTGCAAGCAAGTGCAATATCTTTCATATTCTTAACGCCATTTTTTCTAACTAAATAGCTATTAGCATTCATTTCAACAACTTTATTATTCTCAGCAAACGCTTTTACTACAGTATCAATATCAAATTCATGTATTGCCTGTTCGCAGTGGCCTATCATATCAACATGTGGATTTTTTGCAATATTCAGCCATGTTTTAGTTGCCTCTTCTTTTGTTAATATAGGTAAGTGCTCTTTATGAATAGAGGCTATAAGCCAATCTAGTTTACTTAAATACATATCTTTTATATCAATATCGCCATTAGTATTATATACATTTGCCTCAGCTCCAAAAAACACAATAACACCATCTATAATTTTAGGTATGTGCATCGGATTAAAAAAATGCCAATCGCTTTTTGAATCTGGCATCATCGGGCCGTGGTCGGTTATTGCTATTGCTTTTAGTCCTTTTTCTTTTGCTGATGTAACCATTTCGTGTAGTGTACTGTAAGCATGGTCTGAAAAAAGTGTGTGAGTGTGTAAATCAGCAATTATTCTCATTATATCTATCTCATTTCTTAATTATTCTTCTATTCCTAATTTTTCAAACAATTCTTTTGTTGGATGATATCCCATTTTCTTTTGTCTGTTATTTAAAGCTGCTGTTTCAATTATAATAGATAAGTTTCTACCTGGTCTTACAGGTATAGTTGTTTTTACAATACTATTACCTAAAATATCCATGTATTCATCGTGTAACCCTATTGTTGAGTAACTTTTTTCTGGATTCCAGTTTTCTAATAGTATTATCATATTAATCTCTTGCGACTCTTTAACAGCACCTGAACCGTAAGCTCTTGCTATATTTATTATTCCAACGCCACGAAGCTCAATAAAATGCTGAATATTTGATGGTGATTGCCCTAAAAGGACTCTATCTGATATTCTTCTAATTTCAACAGCATCATCAGCAATTAGTCGATGTCCACGCTTAACAAGCTCAATAGCAGCCTCGCTTTTACCAACGCCACTATCGCCCATTATTAATATACCCTCACCATAAACTTCAACTAAAACGCCATGTCTTGTAACTCTTTTTGCAAGTTCATTATTTAAAAAAGTTATAGCAGCGGCCATAAAGTTTGAAGTTGCTTCTGTTGTTCTTAATAGTGGTATGTTATGTTTTTTTGCCATTTCAACTATTTGGCTAGAAATAAGCATATTCCTAGTTATAACAACAGCAGGCACATTTGCAGAAAACAATGTTTCTAATCTTTTTATTTTATCTGCAGTAGGCAAATTATCTAAATAACTCATTTCCATTCTTCCTAGAATTTGAATTCTAGTTGGATCAAAATATTCAAAATGTCCTGTTAATAATAGCCCCGGACGATTAACCTCAAGACTTGTTATTTTAATTTCGTTTAAACTGCTTGGAACTGACAACACTTCTACATGAAGCTCATTTACAAATTTTTCTAATGTTACAAAATAACTCATATACTAAAATCTCCTTTTATATTTTATCTTTATATATTAATAATAATTAAATATTCCTCTTACTATATATAATACTAAAATTTTAAGCTAAAAACAACACATTTACACTAGTTTTTTTATTATTGTTTAATTTTACATATTATGATATAATAAATTTTGCATTAAACATAACTAAATTACAATAATCTAATTTTTTAGATTTTAATAAAGGAGATCTTATTTTATGAAAATAGCAATTTTCACTGAAACTTATTTTCCGTTTATTAGCGGTGTAGTAACTCATATAAAAACTTTAAAAGACGGACTTGAAGAAAATGGACATTCTGTTTTAATAATCACTGCTGATCCTTCTGCAAAAGTGCATTATCAAAAAGACGGAGTTTTATATTGCCCAGCTGCTAAAATGAAAAAACTATATGGATATGGTTTATCAACACCTGTTAGTATAAAAAGATTAAGTTATATAAAAGATTTTGATCCTGATATAATTCATATTCACACAGAGTTTAGCATTGGTATGTTTGGGATTTTTGTAGCAAAACAATTAAAAAAACCTTTAGTATACACTTTCCATACTATGTATGATGATTATATTCATTATCTATTTCCAAAAAGATTAGATAGCGTTTCAAAAATGGCTTCTCATGCTTATTTTAGAAATATAGCTAATAGCGCAACCCAAATAACTGGCCCTTCTTATAAGGTTGCAGAGTTTTTAAAAGGCTGTGGCGTTAAAAAGAATGTTCACGTTATCGGCAATGCTCCTGATTTAAATTTATTTTCCGAAAAAAATCTTGATAAAGAAAAATTGAAAGAGATAAAAGATAAATATAATATCACAAATGATACTACAACTCTTTGCTTCGTTGGACGTTTAGGAAAAGAAAAATCAATTGATGAATTAATTAATTTATTTTACTCTCATGCAAAAAATAATAAAAACTATCGCTTAATTATTATAGGCGATGGCCCTCAAGGAAAAGAATTAAAAGAGCTTGTTAAAAAACTAGATATGAAAAATCAAATTTTCTTTACTGGAAAACTAAATCATAACGAAATTTCTCCTTATTACTATGCAAGCGATTTATACGCAACTGCTTCAACAACAGAAACAAATTCAATTTCAGCTCTTGAAGCTATGAACTGTGGATTATTAGTTTTACAAAAATTAGATATAGTTAATAAAAATCAAATTAGCGAAGGTGAAAACGGATATATATTTACAAATGAAGCAGATTTTGTTAGTATACTAGAAAATTATGATAAAAAAACAAAAAAAGAAAAAGAAAATATGCGAAAAATTGTAACTGAAATTGGAAAATCTTATGGCTCAGGTGAATTTTATAAAAAGATTTTTCATGTTTATGAAATTGCAGTTCATAAATACAATTCAAAAAGAAAAAATAAATAAAAAAAAAGAATAGCACTAGCTATTCTTTTTTTGTTTAATTATCTGATATTTTCTTCACTTCAACTTTTATATCTTCTATTTCCTCGTTATACTGAATCTCAACCCAATCTAATTTTAAAGCATTTCTTACAACTTGATCATTATATAAATCATAAACTTTAGCTTGTATATCATACAAAAGTTTAGTATCAAAAGCATCTTTTGATACTATTGTATCTGATGCTCCATTTCTTGAATTTATATGAACATACACATTAATATATAAAATATTATCCTTCATATGAAAATTTGCAAAACTATTATTAATATTAGCATTATATAAAGAATTTTCAAAATTATAATTAAAATCTTTATTAGCAGCAAGTAAGGTTAACGCTATATTTAATTCTTCATTTGAAAGATATGATAAATTCCCTTCATTATTAATGATAATAGCCGAACTTACATATAAATCCTCATTTAAAACAGGCAACACTAAATTTAATGTATCTCTTCCTTTTGTAACAGAATATATTGGAGTTATCTGTGTGTTTTTAGATTTTATATCGGTAAAATTTTCTTGATTTATATAGTCTGATAAAACTAAATTTGCATCTGAATTTATTGAAAATTCTTCTAGTGCATTAAAAATTAAATTCACTTTTTTTTCATTTATAATACTAGAATTTAAAAATATATAATCGCATACAGATAAATTTAAATTGTATTTGTTTTTTGCAGAAATAAAAGCCTTGCTATAGCTTGAATCTGAAAAAGTATAGGTTTTATAGCTTTCTTCATTTTTTGAAAAATCATATGCTATTAATTCGATTTTATACTTTTCATCTTCAATAGAAAAATTAATAGCCTTAACCATCACCTCTTCTTCTTTTTTTGAGCAAGAAGTGAATATACACATTAAAACTAAAATAACTATTATTTTTTTAATTTTCATTTTTCCTTCTCTCCCAAACTACATTTAGATTTATAAAAAATATAATTACTAATGCTAAATAAAAATTAGAAATTATACTAGTGAAATAACTAATTAAGAAAGCTAATATAAATAAAATAAATAAATATCTCTTTTTTATATACTCATTATTATTTCTTATTTTATTTATAACAGCTATATTTAATAGAAAAACTGAAAACATACATATAATTAAAAACAAAGTGAATAAATAATCAAATCTTTGTATTGTTATTCCTTTAGAAATAGAGAAAAGCGAGTGTAAAGGTGATAAGCTATACAGTGAATTCCCCCTTATAGAGAATCCTCTAAAAACACTGATAAACATTAATAAAATCCCATTAGTAATTATAAATTTATATATCTTAGATTTATTAGTTTTCTTCTCTTTTTCTAGTAAACATAAAGGAATAACCCAATCATACACTTTTATAATATTAATATTTAATAATACTATTTTCTCTTGAACATATATATTAACAGCTTGTATCTTATTAAAATTTATTAAAAAAACAATTAATAACATTAAAACAGTTATAAATAAAATAATTGGAGAAATTCTTTCAAAACTTTCTTTATGAAATTTTAATAAATATAAAATTACACCTATACTTAAAATTGCAATTCCAAAAAAAGAATTCACCGAATGCATTTCATCAACATATGTTGAAAATCTATTTATATACCTTATTATGATGCAAAAAATATAAATGATAATTATAAAATTCATTATTTTAAAGTCTGTTTTTCTTTTTAAAATTATCATTGCTACAAATAAACTTAAAACACTACTTATTGCAATACTAATTATCCATTCAAAAGTGTAAACTTCATTATTTAATAGCGTTGTAGCAAAATCAAAGATTGAAAAGGAAAAGCTAAGGTACAATAAAAAATTATAATTTGTTTTAATCATTATTATTCTCCTTTTTTATTTCATAGCTTTTATTTTTATTTCTAAAACTTGATTTTAATATTCCATCTTGTAAAAAATATTTTGTATTTTCTAGCATTAATAAATAATTATATCCGCTCGTATTAACATTTATCATATTTATCAGTAGTATTATTATCCCAAATCCAAACCCAACAACACCAAAAACACCCGACAAAATTAGCACTATTATTCTTAGTATTATAACTGATTCATAAAAACTTGGAACAACAAAAGATGAGATAACACTAACAGCGCAAACTATTAAAACCGATGATGAAATAAAGCCTGCAGAAACTGTTGCATCTCCTATAATTAATGCTGCAACAAAACTAACTGAATGTCCTATTGGAGTTGGAAGCCGAAGTCCTGCTTCTTTTATAATTTCTAAAGCTATTACAATTAATATAGCTTCTAAAAAGAACGGCAACACTGAATTACTGCTCGAATAAATATAAAATATTAATTCTTTTGGTAAGGTTTGAGGTGCATATAAAGTGAAAGATATATATAGCCCCGGCAATAAAACCGAAACTAAAAAGGCTATATATCTTATTATTCTCATAAAGGAGGCAAAATATGGCCTTTGGATATAATCATCATTCGTAACAAAGTTTTCGTGAAAAAAATAAGGATATATTAATGCATAAGGACTTCCGTCTACTAATATTCCTATTTTCCCTTCGCATAACTTTGCACAAAATGTGTCTGGCCTTTCTGTTTCAAAACTTGCTGAAAATATAGAAGAATTTGTATCATCTATAAATGGCGCAAGATATCCTGCATCAAAAACCATCGGTAAATCTATTTTACTTAATTTATTTTTTATATCTTTAACCAAATCAATATCTGCAAAATCTTTATTATAGCAAACGCAAACTTCTGTTTTTGTTTTATTTCCTATTTGCACAGCCTCAATAGCAAAATGCTCCCCTCTTGCTCTTCTTCTTATTAATGCCATATTAACTCTTGAGGAATCTGTAAATCCTTCTTTTGAGCCTTTTAAATTCCCTTCTTGCGAAGGCTGGCTAACGCTTCTTAAAGGAACACCTTGAGCAGGTAACACTATTGCTTTATCACTGCCATCAATAAAAAGTAAGGCAAATCCAGCAGTTAGAAAAAATACTGCATCTTTAAAATTTTCTACTGGGTTTTCATTTGATGGAATAGTTGTTTTATCTATTATATAATCAACTACTTCTTTTGAAGTTTTTTCTCCTTTTAAGCCATTTAAAGGATTTAAAAATATTTGCCATAGTCTTTGCCTGTCTATCATAGCTTCACACATTATAATTGCTGCTTCTTTATTGAATATTTTAATTGATTTATAAAAATAGTCAGCAGATAAACAAAAATAATCATCAAAGTATGCTTTATTCTTTTTTAAATTTTCATATAAATTTTTATCCATAGTAACTCAATCTCCTTTTTATTTATTATTGACAAACTGTTTAAATTTAACGCTTTATGCCATAATTAATATATAAATTAAAATTAAAATGGAGTTTATATGTTTGGAGTTATAAGTAGAACAACTATTATGTTTATTCTAATGATGTTTGCAATGAGAATTATGGGCAAAAAAAATTTAGGCGAATTTCAGCCTAATGATTTAGTGTCCACTATATTAATATCTAATTTAACCTCCCTTGTTTTAGAAGCTCCAGAGCTTCCTATTTTTTATTCTATAATCCCTATATTATTAATTATGTGTTATGAAGTTTTTTTATCTATGGCTTCTAAAAAAAGCGATAAAATATCAGTTTTAACACAAGGCTCAAGTAAAGTTTTAATTTTTGATGGAGTTATTAATCAAAGCGTTATGCAGGATTTACGACTAACTGTTAACGATATTTTAGAAGGAATGCGAAATAATGGAATTTTTTATTTAGAAGAAATATCTATTGCCATTATCGAAACAACTGGAGCTATTAACATCTATCCAAAGCCAAACTTTGAAAAAACTCTAACAAAAAGTGATATTCCACCTTTTGCAGTAATAAAAAATGGTAAGTTTTCAAGTTCATTTTTTCATTATACTAAAATAGAAAAATCTATAATAGAAAATATTTTGAATGATAACTCTTTAAATCTTAAAGATATTCTATTAATGACTTTAGATGGTAATATGCATTACAACATTACAAAAAAGGAGATATAATTTGAAACATTTTAAAATTTGTATTTCAGTATTTTGTTTAGTAATATTTTTTACATTTTTTGTTGATTATAATGCCACTTTAACTATAGATAATTTAATAAATTATTCTAATATACTTATATTAAAAGAAGATATTTTAGAAAATCAATATGATTATCAAAATATAAATGATGTTTTTTATAAAAATAAAAATATGCTCTTTATTCTAATGAATAAAGAGCATATTAAAGAAATCGATATTTTAATTAATGAATTAAATTTAGCTTTTGAAAATGATAATAGTGAAAAAGCAAAAGAAACTTCTTTAAAGCTTTATACCTTTTTAAAATACTCAAAATCAAATATTTATAGTATTATTTAGAATTCTTTTTTGAAAGCAATTCATTTAATTCTTCAAGGAAAGTGTTAACATCGCTAAACTGTCTATAAACAGATGCAAATCTCACATAAGCTACTTCGTCTAAACGTTTAAGTTCGTCCATAACCAATTCCCCTAAATCCATTGAAGAAATTTCATTTTTTAAGCTATTCACTAATTTATATTCAATTTTATCAACTGATTCTTCTAAGTCTTTTCGAGAAACAGGACGTTTTTCGCAAGATTTCACCATACCATTTAATAATTTATCTCTATTAAACACTTGGCGAGAATTATCTTTTTTAATTACAACAATTGGAGTTGTTTCGATAACTTCAAATGTTGTAAATCTTTTTTGACAGCTAATGCATTCTCTTCTTCTTCTAATTCTTTCGCCATCTTCTGTTGGCCTAGAATCCACAACCTTACTATCAATACTACCACAAAACGGACATTTCATATAATTCCCCTTAACTACATTAATATTAAATTATACACTACATCTTCTAAATGCACAGGGTGTATAATATTTTCTTTAATAATATTATACATATTTTTTGCATCTTTTTCAATACTTGTAATTTGAAAAACTTGTGATGAATTATCATTTAATAAATCTGTGATTTTTATTCCGTACATCGTTTTTTCTAAAGCATTATGCGTAAATAACGTAAACACAAACCTATCCTCTATTTTACTAGAAGATACAATAGAATTTAAAATTTTATTTTTCATATAATTTGCACTATCATCTCTAATAAGATTTAATTAAAAATACGTAGATAAAGATTTATCTTTTAGAGAATCACCTTTCAAAGTTTTTACAACAACACACTTTTGTAAAACATTTTACAAATTATTCATAAATTAACAAGTTTTATTATATCCTTAAATCAAAAAAATGTAAAGTATAAAACTTTTGAATTTACAATTTTCGACAAAACATTATTTAAAACGCAGAAATTCTAAAGATTTTTTTAGTGAATTTATATCATCGTATCTATCTTCATACACTTCAATAAGCATAACTTTTGCAGTGGTATTATTTTTAACGTACTCTGCAAATTTTCTAAAATCAAAATCTCCAACTCCAGGAAGCAAACTATCTTGACTCTCTGTAAAATCAGAAATATGAACATGAGAAAGTCTATTTTTCATAACGTTTAGAATAGAATATATATCTTCTTTTGCTCTAACTGCTTGTTTTATATCAAAAGTGAAAAGCAAATTATCTCTAGTATTATTATAAATAAATTCAAGGTTTTCTTTTGAATGTGAAACATATTTATTAACGTTTTCTTGAGATATATAAACCCCATATTCACATGCTTTATCTGCTAAAATATTCATTATTTGAGCGTATCTCTCTAAAGATATGTGAGTATGGTCTAAAAAGCTACCATGAAACACTACATATTTTGCTCCTAAAATATTGCAAGCTCTAAAATATCTTTCATAAAATTTTATTGAATCTTCAAGTTTTGCAACATAATTAAATTTTGAAAAAAACAAAAAACCTTCAATTGCAGATGTAAATGGATGAATTGCAACAATCTCAACCCCGCCTTCATCTGCTATTTTTTTAAGTTCTAATAAATATTCTTTTGAAAGTTCGCTATCGGCATTTATAAATATTTCAGCGTATTTTACACCTATTTTTGTAAGATTTATTAATGCTTCTTTTGGAGTTTTTGGAAAAAAGCAACCTGTAGAAATTCCATATTTCATTTATAATTTCACCTTTAATTTTAATAATTTTTATCCAAATAATGATACTTGATTGCTTTTTGGCAGGTGATTTAATGCACCTGCATTATTTAAAGCTTCGATAACAGCACTAGAAACACCACTTTGAGATTGTAAATCTTCAATAGAAATAAATGATTTTTCTCCTTTGCAAGTTTCTTCTAAAGAAATTGCAGCACTCTCACCTACTCCTTTTAAAGATGAATATGGAAGACGTATTTTACCATCTTCTATATTATATTTTTTAGCACTACTTTTCCCAAGTTCTATTGGTAAAAACTCTAAATTCCTTGATAACATCTCGCAAACCATTTGAAGAGATGTTCTAAGTTCTTCATCTTTTGCAACTTTTTCGATTTTCAATCTTTCTGTTACATCTTTTAAACTTTTTATCGCAACAGCTTTTCCTTTAATTGCAGATTGATAATCAATAGCTTCTCCCCTAACTGTAAAATAAGTTGCATAAAAAGCAATTGGATAATATTTTTTAAACCACATTAATCTAACAGCTGCCATTAAATAAGCAACAGCGTGAGCTTTTGGGAACATATATTTAATTTTTTTACAGCTTTCTATATACCAATCTTCAACTCCATTATCACGAAGCATTTTTTCAGTATCTTGGGTAAAATCTTTTGCAGCTTTGCCTTTTCTTGTAACTTCCATTATTCTAAAGGCTTCAGCTTTATCTACTCCCTTTTTAATTAAAGTAATCATAATGCTATCACGAGTTCCAATAACATCAGTGATAGTGCATATATTATTTTTAATTAAATCTTGAGCATTTCCATTCCACACGTCGGTACCGTGAGAAAGTCCTGAAATTTGAATTAAATCGGCAAAACTCTTTGGTGATGCTTCAACTAACATTTGGCGAACAAAGTCTGTTCCAAGTTCTGGAATACCAAATGTAGCTGTTTTGCTTTTTATATCATCAGGATTAACTCCTATTGGCTCAGTGCTTGTAAGCATTTTATAAACTTCTTTATCGTTCATAGGAACATCCGCCATTTTAACGCCTGTTAAATCTTCTAAATGCTTATACATAGTAGGCACATCGTGTCCTAGTATATCAAGTTTTAATAAAGTATCGTGAAGATATTTAAACTCAAAATGAGTAGTTATAACACCTTTTTCTTTACTATCGGCTGGATGCTGAATTGGACAAAAATCAAAAATATCATTTTCACTTGGAACAACAACCATCCCCCCTGGATGTTGACCTGTTGTTTTTTTAACTCCAGAACAACCGATAGTTAGCCTTGTTTCTTCTGCTTTGTTAACTACTATTTCTCTTTCATCAAGATATTTTTTTACATAACCATAGGCTGTTTTATCTTGCAGCGCAGACATTGTTCCAGCTTTAAAAACATATTCTTGTCCAAATAATTCTTCTGTATATTTATGTGCAAAAGCTTGGTATTCGCCTGAAAAATTTAAATCTATATCTGGCTCTTTATCTCCGTTAAAACCTAGGAACGTTTCAAAAGGAATATCATTTCCATCACCTATTAATTTACTAGAACAAACAGGACAATTTTTATCTGGTAAATCAAAACCTGAGGTTATTTCACTAGGTATATCAAAATCACTATACTTACACTCTTTGCAAACATAGTGTGCAGGAAGTGGGTTAACTTCTGAAATACTAGCAAAAAAAGCAAGTGCAGATGAGCCAACTGAGCCCCTTGAGCCAACTAAATATCCGTTTTCTTCACTATTTTGAACTAGTTTTTTTGCTATAACATACAAAACAGCATAGCCATGCTCTATAACACTAGTTAATTCTCTTTCAATTCTATCAACTATTAATTCTGGTGGATTTTCACCATAAATTGAATGAAGTTTATCATATGTTGATGTTCTTAATTCTTCTTCAGCGCCATCTAATTTTGGCGGGAAAGTGCCTTTTGGAATTGCACGAATTCCTGGTTCTATCATATCTGCTATTAAATTAGTGTTAGTTATAACAACTTCTTCTGCCTTTTCTTTTCCAAGATATGTAAACTCTTTAAGCATTTCATCAGTTGTTCTAAAATATAACGGTGCTTGATTATCTGCATCTTTAAAGCCTTTCCCAGCCATTAAAATTGCCCTATAAATTGAATCTTGCATAGTTAAAAAATGAACATCACCTGTTGCAACAACTGGAATATTTAATTCTTCGCCTAAATCCACTATTGTTCTATTATACTCTTTTAGAGTTTCAATAGATTCAGCTTTACCTTCTCTTACCATATATTCATTATTTAAAAGGGGTTGAATTTCTAAAAAGTCGTAAAATGATGCTATTTCAAGTAGTTCATCTTTTGATTTGCCATCAACAATTGCACGAAATAAATCCCCAGCTTCACAAGCCGAGCCTAAAATAAGTCCATCTCTATGCTTTATTATTTCACTTTTTGGCATTCTTGGAGTGCCTAAAAAATAATTAAGATGCCCGTATGATATTAATTTATATAAATTTTTAACTCCTGCTTGAGTTTTTGCTAGTAAAATTATATGATTACTTCTTCTTGGTAGAGTTTCCGTGCTACTTAAAGAATGATTAATATCTTCAATATTAAAAATTTCTTTTTCATGTAGCTCTTCTATTAGTTTATTTAAAATTTGAGCTAGAATTTTAGCGTCGTCAGTTGCCCTGTGATGATTAAATCCGCCTAATTTATAATAATCTGCCACATTATTTAATTTATGGCTTTTAATTTTAGTTAAAAGGTTTCTCGCTAAAGGAAGAGTATCTAAGGCTGAGTAATTAAATCTTTCATTAACTCTCTCACCAACAACTTTAATAAAATTAATATCAAAACTAAAAGCATTATGTGCCACAAGTATTCTATTATCTATAAACTTTTTAAAACTTGCTATTGCCTCTTTTTGACTTGGTGCTCCTACAAGCATATCATCAGTTATTCCAGTTAGCTCTATTATTTTAGCTGTAAGAGGTTTTTTAGGATCAACAAAAGAATGAAATTCATCTACGATTTCACCATTTTTTAAAACAACTGCACCTATCTCGGTTATTTCTTCTAATTTTGGATTTAATCCTGTTGTTTCAATATCAAAAACAACATATTCAATATCTTTTAAAGCTCCTTTTTTATCGCCTTTATAAACATTAACTATATTATCTACTAAATATCCTTCACATCCATAAATAACTTTAAAATCAGGATCATTTTTTTGAATTCTATCTGCTTCAATCATTGCTTGTGGAAAGGCTTGAGCTACTCCATGGTCTGTTATTGCAACAGCCCTATGCCCTAATTCATATGCATATTTAACGGCTTCATCTGCCCCTATTAATGCATCCATAGCCGATAACTTAGTATGTAAATGAAGTTCTATTCTTTTTTTTACTGCCGTGTCTTTTTTAGTTTCTAATTCAAAAGATAAAATATCATCTGGCATTATGACATAATCTCTTTCGTATTTATCCATTTGAACATTACCACGAATAGCAAAATGCATTCCTGGCTTTATATTTTCCCATTTTTCTAAATTTTTATCATTAGGATCAAATATTAATTTTGCATTAATTGAATTTGTTCCATCACTTAAAGAATATATATATATCTTTCTAAAATTACCTTGTAAATTACAAGCAAAAACCTTACCCCAGATAAGAGATTTCCCAGTTTCTTCTAAGGCTAATTTTATGCTAATTGGTTTTTTTGCATCAAAATATTTACCTAATAAAACCTTTGTAGAACCAGGTTTAATATTAAGCCCTGGTATTTCAACATCTTTTGTTTTTGGTCTATTATCAATTTGAAAGGATGGAATTGGCACAGGCATTTTAAAACTCGGCTCATCTTTTATTTCATATCCTTCAATTTCAAATAAATTAATAGTTATCATTTCGCCACATAAAAGCGAAATATATTCACTTAAAGAATTTGAGAATTTATTTTCTTTTAAAAACGTGTAGCCTCTGCCAACGTGAATATCAATATTTTTATCATAAACATCAATTTGTGCATCTTTAAAAAACTGAGTTGGTATATAAGAAACAGACTCGCAGTATAAATTTAATAAGCTATCAAAATCTTTTTTTGCAAATGATGAAAATTCGAATTTATTGATTATTTCAATTGAAAAATCTATATATTTATCGCTTAGAAAATTTGCAAAATGGCATAAAGCCCCATAACTAATCAGCTGTTTTGATTTTATAACTGCTGATAGCTTGGAGCTTTTTCTATGTACATCAATTTTTTCTAAAAATGCGTCCATAAATTCATGAACATAAGCATTTCCATTATTATATTCATTATAAATTGTTAAAATTAAATTAGTCACTGTTTTCCTCTAAATAGTTTTTAATATCTTGTATAAATTCTTCTATATAATCGCCTTGTAAAGTTTTTATTCTTTCGCCTTTTTTAAACATAACTGCATTATCAATTCCGCAAGCAATACCAATATCGGCTTCTTTTGCTTCTCCTGGCCCATTAACAGCACAACCCATAACAGCTATTTTTATATTTTTATCTATTCCTTTTAAGCTTTCTTCAACTTTTGAAGCTAAAAAAGCTATATCTTGATTTGTTCTTCCGCATGTTGGACACGATATAATTTCAGGTCCATTAACTTTCACTCCGCTCGCTCTTAAAATATCAAATCCAGCAGAGATTTCTTTAATTGGCTCGTCCGTTAAACTAACTCTTATTGTATCGCCTATTCCTTCTCTTATTAAAGAGCCAATACCAATAGCAGATTTAATTAAACCCATTCTATAAGTGCCGGCTTCAGTAACGCCTAAATGAAGTGGATAATCGCACATAGACGATAAGAGAGTGTATGCTTTAATCATGGTATCAACATTTGAAGATTTAATTGAAACTACTATATTATAAAATTCAAATTTTTCTAATAATTTAATGTGATACATGGCACTTTCACATAAAGCTTCTGGCGTTGGCGAACCATGTTTTTTTAAAATTTCTTTTTCAAGACTGCCCGCATTTACACCAATTCTAATTGGAATATTTCTTTCTTTACAAGCCTCAACAACAGCCTTTACTTTTTCATCGTTTCCAATATTACCAGGGTTAATCCTAACTTTATCTACACCTGCATTTATACAAGCTAAAGCAATTCTATAATCAAAATGTATATCAGCAACAATAGGAATATTTATATTTTCTTTTAAAGCAGTTATAAGCTGAACATCTTTTAAAGAAGGCACACTAACTCTTACAATTTGGCAGCCTTCTTTTTCTAAATTTTTAGCCTGCACTACATTACCTAAAATATCATCTGATTTAACATTTAGCATACTTTGAACTAAAATAGGATTTTCACCGCCTATTTTTATATTACCTATTCTAATTTCTTTTTTTAATTTTCTCATACAAATGCTCCTTTGAATATTTACTAAAAGGAAATTGCGTCATTTTAATTATCCAAAAATTCTTGACACATCACTAAAAGTTACAAACAACATAAACGACATTAATAGTATAAATCCTGCTGCATTAACAAATATTTCATATTTTTGTGGCACTGGTTTTCCTCTAATTAATTCGATGAGTAAAAATACTAATCTTCCCCCGTCTAAAGCAGGAAAAGGAATTAGATTAAATACTCCTAAATTTATTGTTATCATAGCTAGTATGACTAAAACACTATACCAGCCATAGCTTACTGCATCACTAATAGTTGAAACTATTCCAACAGGTCCTGAAATTTGATTTACTTCAACATTTCCTGTAACTAAATCAATAAAACTTAAAAATACCATTCTAGTTATACTAATCGTCCAATTAAAAGATTCTTCTAAAACAGTGAATACCGTTTTTTCTATTGGTAAAACTGTAAAATCAATTACCATTTGCATATATCCGCTATCGTCTGTATAGGTATCAAATTTTATATCAATATCTTGTTTTTCACCATCTCTTAAAACAGTGAACACTGCTTCTCCATTTTGAGTTCTTGCAAATTCATAGAAAATATCATTTACAACATAGCACTTTCTTCCATTAACAGCAACAATTTCATCGCCCACCATTAATCCAGATTCTTGCGTAGCTGAATTTTCATAAAAACTTGAAATTGTTTTGCTTGTTATTAAATCTTCACCATTAACTAAAATTGTTAAAACAAAAAATCCTAAAACTAAATTCATAAAAGCACCAGCTGCTAAAACTATTATTCTATTCAAAATAGGCGCTTTATTAAATGATCTTTCATTATCACTTTCTTCGTCTTCGCCTTCCATAGCAACAAATCCGCCCATTGGAAATAAACGAATAGAATACGCTGTTTCACCTTTTGTGATTGAAAATAGTTTTGGTCCCATACCAATGCTAAATTCATTAACTTTTATCCCACTTTTTTTAGCCGCTATAAAATGCCCAAGTTCATGAACAAATATAACTATCCCAAAAATAAATAGCGCAACTATAATACCAAAAATCCCCATTAATTATTTTTCCTTTCATGATAAATCTCTTGATTTATCGCTATAAAATTTGCATATCAACAAATTCTCTAGCTTTTTTATCTATCTCAAATACTTCTTCTAATGTATATTCTTCACTTAAATTAAAATGCTCAATACTTTTATAAACAATCTTTCCAATATCAGCAAATTTTATTTTATCATTTAAAAATAATTCAACTGCTCTTTCATTTGCACCATTAACTAAACAAGGATACAATCCACCTTTATTAATAGCTTCAATGGCAGCTTTTAGACATAAAAAAGTGTCTGTATCAGCTTTATGGAATGTTAAATCACCCATACTAAAAAAATCTAATTGCTTGGCATTGCTTTCATATCTATTAGGATATGTTATCGCATATTGAATTGGAATTTGCATATCAGGAGTTCCCATTTGCGCAATTATACTATTATCAGAAAATTCAACAGCCGAATGAATAATACTTTGCCTGTGAACAACTATATCGATATCTTTTTCTTTCATATCAAAAAGCCAAGCCGCTTCGATTAATTCTAAGCCTTTATTCATTAAAGTTGCAGAATCTATTGTTATCTTACTTCCCATTTCCCAGTTTGGGTGCTTTAATGCCTGCTTTTTAGTAACATCTAATAGCATTTCACTCGTGTATCCAAAGAAAGGTCCACCAGAGGCTGTTAAAATTATTCTTTTTAAGCTTTTTGCAGAATGTTTATCTTGCATACATTGAAAAATCGCCGAATGTTCGCTGTCGACTGGAAGTAGTTTTACGCCATTTTTTTTAGCAGCATCCATAACTAATTTACCACCAGTTACAAGGCTCTCTTTATTTGCAAGCGCAACATCTTTTTTTGTGTTTAAGGCTGTTAAAGTTGCCCTTAGTCCGGCAATTCCAACAACGGCATTTAATACTAAAGCATCGCTTTCAATGCTAGCTAATTTTTCAAGCCCGTCTTTTCCTATATAAACTTTTGCTTTACAATTATTATTTTGTGCTAAAAATTCATTCGCAGACACTTCATCAGTTATGCAAATGAATTTAGGTGAAAACTCTTTAACTTGTTCACTTAAGAGTTTTATATTTTTATTAGCCGAAAGAGCTAAAACATTTATATTATGTTTTTTACAAACTTCTAAACTTTGAGTTCCTATTGAACCTGTACTGCCTAGAATAATAATATTTTTATACATTAAATATTCCCCCAGCCGAAACAATAAATCCAGACACCGTAGCAATTACAAAAGGAGCTACTAATAAAACACTATCAAACCTATCTAAAACGCCGCCGTGCCCTGGCATAATATTTCCATAATCTTTAATTCCAACCTGTCTTTTTATTGCAGAGGCGAATAAATCTCCAATTATCCCAATACATGAGCCTATAACAGCAACCACTGTAATTATAATAATTAATTGTGTTGATATTTCGTATACTTCACTCGAGTTATCTATCGTAGGTTTAATTAGATAATAAATATATAAAAATAAATTTGAGAATATCGCTGAACCTAAAACTCCACCAACAGCCCCTTCTTTAGTTTTCTTAGGGCTTAGTTTTGGAGCAAGTTTATTTTTCCCAAAGAAATATCCTGCAAAGTATGCCGATGTATCTCCACCCCATGAAATAGCAGCTATAAAAGAAAAAACAAACGCTGCGTCAGAGCCAAAAATACTATAAGGCATCATAGTTTTTAAATTAACTATTGAAAAAATTCCAAACAAAACAAATAAACCAAACGCAAAATTAGTTGAAACATTTCTAAAGCTAATTTTTTCAAATTGGAAAACTATTATAAAAGCATATGATAATATAAATAGTGTGCATAAAATATAAAATGGCACATTTAAATACTGATTCATTAATACTACACAGCCAAAAATTCCAAGAGTAATATTAACAAAAATTGAGTTATCTTCTTTATATGCTCCTGATATTTCATAAACTGCAATTAAGTAAATTAAAGCACATATTATATTAAAAATAATACTATCAAATTGTGATATTACTAATACTGCTAGTATTATCCCTATAATTCCCGATAATGATCGTTGTTTCATTTTGTTCTCCATTTAAAATAAATTTATTTAAACTCCACCGAATCTTCTGTTTCTATTATTAAATTCTTCAATAGCTTTATCTAAATCTTGCCTTGTAAAATCTGGCCATAAAACATCCATATAAACAAATTCAGCATATGCGCTTTGCCATAATAAAAAATTAGATATTCTTTTTTCTCCACTTGGACGAAGAATAAAATCCGGATCATGCTGATTTTTTGTGTATAAAAAACTTGAAAAAACTTCTTGTGTTATATTTTCAATATCTAAATTATTTTCCTTAACTTCTTTTGCAATTAGTTTAGTGGCGTTTAAAATCTCATTTCTTGCCCCATAATTTAATGCAATATTTAAAATCATACCATCTCTATTTTTGGTTTTTTCTTCTATTTCAAACATTAAATCTTGTAATTCATTATTAAAAGCAGATTTATCCCCTAGAAAAATAACTCTATTATTTTCTTTTTCATAATCAAATGCTGTTATAAGATATTCTTTTAATAAATTCATTATTCCAGAAACTTCTTCTAAAGGTCTTTTCCAATTTTCAGTTGAAAATGCGTAAAAAGTAACAGATTTTAATCCTAATTCATTACAATACCTTGTGATATCTTGAAAAACTTCTGCACCTTTTTTATGCCCCATATTTCTAGGAAGCATACGCTTTTTTGCCCATCTTCCATTACCGTCCATTATTATTCCAATATGATTTGGTATATTTTGCATCTCTCTTACCTCTTAAAAAAATTAAAGGGCAATTGCCCTTTAATTATAAATTTCTGTTTTAGGCACTTAATTATAGTTCCATAACTTCTTTTGTTTTTACAGCTGCAATTGAATCAATTTCTTTAATCATTTTATCTGTGATTTTTTGCACTTGTTCTTCTAATGATTTTAAATCATCTTCTGTGATTTCGCTTGCTTTTTTCGCTGCTTTAAATTTATCCATTGCATCACGTCTAACGTTTCTCACTGCAACTTTTGATTCTTCTGCCATTTTTGAAACATCTTTTGTTAATGCTTTTCTTCTTTCCTCTGTTGGAGGCGGGAAATTTAATCTAATTGCTTGCCCATCATCAATAGGATTAATTCCAATATCAGATGTTTGGATAGCCTTAACTATTGGGCTAATTAAAGTTTTATCCCATGGTGATATTAGTAAAGTTCTAGCTTCTGAAACTGAAACAGATGCAACTTGGTTTATTGCAGTTGGAGTTCCATAATAATCAACTGTAACTTTATCTAGTATTGCAGGATTTGCTCTTCCTGCTCTAATTGAGGTATATTCTTGTTCTAAATGCTTAATAGCACTTTTCATTCTTTCTTCATATGATTTTGTCATAATAAGTTTCCCTTTCTAGTTTTTAATTTATACTAATTATTCTTTAACTAAAGTTCCTATTTTTTCACCTTTTAACGCTCTACTAATATTATCATCTTTTAAATCAAACACTAATATTGGTAAATTATTATCTCTACACATAGTAGCCGCTGTCATATCCATAACATTTAATTGGTCGCTTAAAACTCTTGTAAATGATAATTCATCATATTTTACTGCATCAGCGTGTATTTTTGGATCTTTATCATAAACTCCATCAACCATTGTTGCTTTAAATATAATTTCAGCGTTTATTTCGGCTGCTCTTAAAGCTGCTGCTGTATCTGTTGAAAAATATGGATTACCTGTTCCACAGGCAAAAATAACTATTCTTCCTTTTTCAAGATGTCTTGTTGCTTTATTTCTAATATAAGGCTCTGCAACTTGATTCATAAGTAAAGCCGTTTGAACACGAACCTCAACATCTAGTTGCTCTAGTGCATCAGCAACTGATAATGCATTCATAACTGTTGCAAGCATTCCTATTTGATCGGCTCTAGTTCTTTCCATTTGTCCACTGCTTCTACCTCTCCAAAAGTTTCCGCCACCAACAACTATTGATATTTCAGCTCCTAATTCATGAGCTGCTTTAATACTCTGGCAAATTTCTAAAACTGTATCATAATCCAAACCAAATCCTTTATTTCCAGCTAATGCCTCACCACTTAATTTAATAAGCACTCTTTTATATTTTACCGACACCTTTTCTTACCTCACTTATAATTTTATTCTCTATATATTTTACTATAAATTTAAACTAATGTAAAGCATAATACATATATTTTCATCAAAATATATGTATTGACATTGTATTGCGTGAATGGTACAATAACAACATAAAATTTATATTTATCGATTATTAGGAGAATTTATTTATGAAACAAATAAAAAAATTATTGTTTATCTCTTTTTTAGTGGCTATTAGCCTAATATTTTCAGCCTGCTCTAGCGAAGAAATCCCTTCTTCAGAAACAGAAGAAACTAATACTCCAAGCGTTTTAACTGGAGAAGAAGCAAAAGCAGAACTTGAACTTGTTGCTAATTCTTTAAATAGTGTAAGCGATGCTTCTTATTTAGATTTTGAAATTCTTATGTCTGCTTTCGAGGAAGACTCTGAAGAAACTATGGATGTATATATGAAGGTGCAAACAGATTTTTCAAATCCAGATAATCCATTAATGGCAGTTACTATGGAGGCTCCTTTAATGGGATCTTTTGATGTTTATTATAAAGATGGTTATTCTTATGTAGAAATAATGGGAATGAAAGTTAAAGAAAAAACCGACATTAGCAGCTTATTTTCCACATCGGATACTCTTAATAATTTTTCATCTTTTGATGATGCAAACGATATCACGTTAACTTATGATGAGGAAACTGGTAATAAAATTTTTGAATTTAATTATGATTCAAGTTCTAACATAGATTTTAGTGAATTAGCGAGTGCACTAGGCGCAAACGAAGGCAGTGTTGATAGCGCAGATATAGTATATACCACACTTATAGTTAGCGAAGATAACACTATAATTAGAATGCATATGCTCTGTGCAACCTTAGATAATCCTGAAAAGGCAACTTCTAAAATTGATTTAATTTTTAATTCATTTAATCAACCTTTTGAAATTTCTTTTCCTGATTTAAGCGAATACGTAGAATATTAATTGGTAAAAAATCCATTTTCACCCCTTTCAAAAGCAAAAAATTAGCTAATCTATACTAAAAATAGTATAGATTAGTTTTTTAATTGCAAAAAATATTATCGATATGATATACTTATTTTAAACAAGTAAAATGGAGGAATTTATTATGATACTAATTAAAAACGCAAACCTTTACAGTATGGCAGAAGTAAATAATCAAATCTGCGATATTTTAGTAGAGGGAACTAAAATCGCAAAAGTTGGAACGTTAAGTGAATCAGATTATCCAAATGCTAGAGTTATAGACGCTCAAGAAAAAATGGTTACGCCTGGTTTAATTGAAGCTCACTGCCATGTTGGTGTATCTCAGCAAGCGGGATTAAATTTTGGTAATGATACAAACGAAATGACTGATCCTATCGTTCCTGAAATGAGAGGCTATGATGCTGTAAAACCTCAAGATGAAGCTTTTCCTTTAGCTTTAGATGCAGGTATTACAACTGTTGCAACAGGCCCTGGTTCTGGTGAAATTTTCGCTGGCACATTTTGTATTTTAAAAACACATGGAAAAACAATTGAAGATATGTGTATTGTTGAAGATTCATTTATGAAAATAGCTCTTGGAGAAAATCCAAAAAGATTATTTGGAACAAAAGGTAAAATGCCTGTAACTAGAATGGCTATTGCTGCTATGCTCCGTGAAAATTTAACTAAAGCTAAAAAATACGATGAAAAAATGAAAAAGTATAATGCAGATGTGCAAGCTGGAAAAGAAGATGCAAAAGAGCCTGAATATAATGCAAAACTTGCTGCTCTTTCAAAAGTGTTTAATGGGCTGCCTGTTAAAATGCATGCACATCAACAAAACGATATAGTTACTGCTATTCAAATTATGAAAGAGTTTGGATTAAAAGGAACTATCGAGCATGCTTCTGAATCTCATTTAATCACAGATTATATAAAAGATAATGATATCAAAGTTATAATAGGGCCAACTTTAGTTGGAAAAGTTAAACTTGAAGTATTTAATAAAACATTTGAAACAGCAAAAATCCTTGAAGAAAACGGAATTGAATTCGCTGTTATGACAGACCACCCTGTTGTTCCATTAGAGCACGCTAGAACTCAAGCAGCTATCTACATAAACCATGGCGCTAGCTATATGACAATTCTAAAAGCATTAACTATTAATGCTGCTAAACTATGTGGGATAGATAATAGAGTTGGCTCTATTGAAGTTGGAAAAGATGCAGACATTGTTATTTGGTCTGATGATTTATTTAACTACACAGCTAAAACAGAAACTATCATTTTAAATGGTGAAGTTTTAAAAGGTTAATAGCTATTTATAATAAAATTTATGGAGGAAATTTAAAATGATACTAATTAAAAATGCAAATCTTTACAGCATGGCTGATATAAATAATGAAATCTGCGATATTTTAGTGGATGGATGTAAGATAGCAAAAGTTGGAAAACTAAACGAATCTGATTATCCAAATGCAAAAATCATTGATGCTAAAGAAAAAATGACAACTCCTGGTTTAATCGATGCTCACTGCCATATCGGGCTTGCTCAAGAAGCAGGGCTTGAACCTGGTAATGATACAAACGAAAGATCAGAACCAGTTGTTCCTCATATGAGAGGCTACGATGCAGTAAAACCTCAAGACACAGCTTTTGAATCAGCTTTAGACACTGGTATTACAACAGTTGTAACAGGTCCTGGTTCAGGTGAAGTTTTCGCTGGTACTTTCTGCGTTTTAAAAACACATGGTAAAACAATTGAAGATATGTGTATTGTTGAAGATGCATTTATGAAAATTGCACTTGGCGAAAATCCAAAAAGAGTTTTTGGGACACAAGGAAGAATGCCGGGCACTAGAATGGCTATCGCTTCTATGCTAAGAGAAAACCTAATTAAAGCTAAAAAATATGATGAAAAAATAAAGAAATACGAGGCTGAGTTAGCAGAAGGCAAAGAAGACGTAAAAGAGCCTGAATATAATGCAAAACTTGAAGGACTTGCAAAAGTGTTTAATGGTTTGCCTGTTAAAATGCATGCCCATCAGCAAAATGATATCGTAACTGCTGTTCAAATTATGGAAGAATTCGGACTTAAAGGAAGTATTGAACACGCAACTGAATCACATTTAATCACTGATTTTATTAAAGATAGAAATGTTCAATTAATTATCGGACCTACTTTTGGTGGTAAATCAAAACTTGAATTATTTAACAAAACATTCGATACTGCAAAAATCTTAGAAGAAGCTGGAATTGATTTTGCTATTATGACAGACCACCCTGTTATCCCAATGCAATTTGCAAGAACTCAAGCTGCTATATTTATTAATCATGGCGCTAGCTATATGACTGTTTTAAAAGCATTAACTATTAATGCTGCTAAAATTAGTGGTATTGATGATAGACTAGGTTCAATCGAAGTTGGCAAAGATGCTGATATAGTTATCTGGAGTGATGATTTATTTAGCTACAGAGCAAAAACTGAAACTATTATTATGAATGGTAAAGTTTTAAAAGGATAATTTTTTATGGAAGTTTTAAATAATAATGCACTATATATTCTAATTTTTATATTTGTTTCATTTTTAGTTTTGTTTACTATTCGAAAACTAAATATAGATACTTCTGGAAAATATAGTTTAATATTTCCATTATTTATGATAGCTATTATATTTATTATCTCTTTATTTATATTATAATAAACCAAAAATCCTACTGAAATTTAAATTCAGTAGGATTTTTTTGTTTTTTAAAAAATTAAATCAATTAACGCTTCATAATTAACTGCAAAAATTATTAAACCGATAACAGTAATTGCTGTTAAATACAACCCTATTCCCCATTTAATTGCCGTAAAAAAAGTTTCTTTAGTCTTTTTTGCACCATTATATAGATAAGAGATTTGTTCATCGACAACTGTTTTATCTCTCACATCTTGCACCGAAACATCTTTGACAAGTTCATCTAATGTAATGCCATAGTAATCACTAATTAAAACTAATTTTTGAAAATCAGGATAGCTTTGAGCCAGCTCCCATTTTGAAACTGTTTGCCTTGATACTCCTATTTTTTCTCCAAACTCATCTTGTGATAAACCTTTTTGCTTTCTAAATTCAATTAACTTTTCATTAAAATTCATAATAAAATCCTCCGAATAAAATATATTTAGCTTACAACTCTATACTAACATCATAAATATATCTTACTCAACCAACCTTTGTTTGCAATTTGTCAACTTTAGCAGTTTTATAAATTATTTAAAAAAACTTCAACTTCTTTTCTATTTTTTAAAACGATTAATTTTAAATTTTGAGATTCATCTAAAAGTTTATATAATTTTTCTCTATTATTTTTATTAAAATTCAAAACATATTTTATAAACACAAAATCAAATCTCTCAGGGCAGTTTTCTCCCATTTCCGGCCTTGTTTTCCCATAATATTTAAAAACACGCTTTATAACCCTAGCAAGACAGGTGATAGTTTTAAAATCTAAGAAAATAACAGTGTCTACATATTTCAGCCTTAAAGGTATACTATCACTATAATTCCCCTCAGCTATCCATTTTTCTTTTTGAAGTTCTATTTCTAATAATTCTTTGAATTCTTCTCTTGAAATATTAGTCCAATTATCTCTCCAAAAAATTTTATCTAAATGAATTATATCAATACCTAACTTTTCTTTTAGTTTAAATGACAGCGTACTTTTACCACTACCGGGCGATCCAATTATTATAATTCTTTTCATACCATTTACACCTTTTTTTATACTATATCAAAATTAATATTAATTTCTCTTATGAATTTATAATATAAATTATATTATATATCATTTTTTAATAAAAATCAAAAACAACAGATGAAATCATCTGTTGTTTTTATATAAATAATTTAATTATTTAGTCATGCTTGCAACTTCAGCTGCAAAGTCTGAAACTTCTTTTTCAATACCTTCGCCTTTTTCAAAACGAGTGAAAG
>CAYJGG010000004.1:0-64589 GCA_964369915.1 uncultured Oscillospiraceae bacterium
ATCGAAGATTTTTATAATAATCAAGGAATGGCTTTCGCCATTCCTTGCAATTCATATATTAAATTAAAGTTTCTTTACGAGTAGCAAGCTATAATAGTGTCATTTTTTATTTATTGATTTAAATGATCTATGTAATTAGCTCCAAAAGTGTGTAGAGCTTTTAAAACTGGAATGAAATCTTTTCCAACTTCACTTAAGCTATATTCTACTTTTGGTGGTACTTGATGATACTCTTTTCTAATAATTAAATTTTCTTCTTCTAATTTTTTTAGCTGTCTTGAAAGAGTTGTGTGTGTTAATTTTTCAGGTATACTTCTTTGTAATTCGTTAAAACGAAGTTCCCCTTTTGATAGTAAGAACATTATATACATAGTCCATTTACCTGATAATAATTTTTGAGTTGTAACATAAGGACATTTTCCAAATAAGTTTGTTTCCATTGTTATAATTCCTTTTCTAAGATTTAATTTTAATTGATAAACGCTAGCTTTTTTCATAGTACCAAAAAAGAGCGTACTTGTTTTTTTTAACAGCTTAATTTATTATAGTATATATATAAAACTTTGTCAATTATTAAAAAGGAGATATTATTATGGAACTTGGAATTATATCATTACTGCCTATAACTATTTGTTTGGCTTTAATTCTATTTACAAAAAATGCTTTTATTTCAATCTTTTCAGGATTATTTACAGCATCAATTATTATTTTTTTTGCAAACGGAACTACTTTCACAGTTTTAAACTCAATTATCGATGTTGCAACTAATCCCTACCAATTTAAAATCATTGGATTTGTTGTTTTAACTGGAGCAATAGTTGGAGCAATGCAGCAATCAGGTGGAATAGACGGTGTTGTTAACTTACTTCAAAAAAGAAAGAAAAATTCGTCTTCAAAAGTTACAGGGCAGTTATTCACTATGCTTATTGGTATTTTAATGTTCATGGATGCAACAAGCTCTATGGCTGTTACTGCTGTTGTGGGAAAACCTATATTTAAAGAAGCGAAAATCCCAAAAGAAAAATTAGCACTAATTGTTAACAGCACGGCTGCCCCTATCGCTTGGATTATCCCCTTTGGTGGTGCTGGTGCGATGATTGCAGGCGCTTTAAATGGAGCAGGCGTTGACTCTAGTATTAGTTTTGGATATGTTTTAGAGGCAGTTGGTTTTCAATTTTACTCTATAATACTATTAATTATTCTAGCTTTATCTATCATACTAAAAAAAGAAATTGGTCCTGTTAAGGATATTGCTTATGTTGATGAAGATTTAGAAGAAATTAAAATTAAAGATAAAAGAGCAATTAATATGATTTTGCCTATAATCGTTTTAATTATTAGTATAATAACTATGATTTTATATACAGGAAATGGAAATATTCTTTTAGGCGATGGCGCAACATCTGTTTTTTATTCAGGCTTTTTCACTTTAGTTTTCACAATAATTTTTTACAGACTTCAAAATTTAGGAGATTTTAACACTATTTTTTCTTGGGTATTTGCTGGAATGAAAAATATGGTTGAAATATGTGTTTTATTATTAATAGCTTTTGCTTTTGGCGGTGTTATTAATCAAATCGGAACAGCTAGCTTTTTAGTTCAAGTAACTCAATTTATCCCGTCTAGTATTCTTCCTTTAGCAGTTTTTGCTTTATGCTCTCTTGTCGCTTTTGCAACAGGTACAAGCTCTGGCACTGTTGCTATAATGATACCACTAGTTATCCCTGTTATTGTTTCAACTGGCGGAAGTATTCCTTTAGCTGTTGGGGCGGCTGTTTCTGGGGCTGTTTTTGGAGATCAAAACTCTGTTATTTCTGATAGTGTTATCATGACTTCTTCTATGACTGGCGTTGAGCCTATAACCCATGTTAAAACTCAGATGCCATACACCCTATTATCCCTTGCTATTTCAGCCGTTTTATTCCTAGTTTTAGGATTTGTTTTATAAAGAAAGGACAATTATCATGGAAATTACAAGCATTAAAGAAATCTATGAAAAATTCGATAAAATTGGATGCCTATCATTCACTACCGTTAATGAAAAAAATGAACCTATCTCAAGAATTGCACATCTTCGTGGCTTTGATGATGAAGGAATTTATTTTCAAACTATGTTTACAAAATCTTTTTATAAACATATGATGGACAATGGCAATCTTTCATTATGTGGAATGTATACAAAAAACACAAAAATCGAGCATGATGATGAAGGTTTGCCTGTTTTTGAAGCTGGCTATACTATGAGATTAACAGGTAAAGTTAAAGAAGTTTCTATTGAAGAAATCAAGGCTAAAAATAATCCTATATTCGATGTCTGTATAAAAGATGTTATTAAGTATCCAGCAATGGTTACAATTTGTATTACTTCTGGCAATGGCGAAATTTATGATTATGATTTTGAACTTGCCACTCGTGAAAATAAAATAGAAAGAATTTACTTTGCTTATAATGGCGATAAAATCAATTATGCAGGGCTTAAAATAGATAAAGATGTCTGTATTGGATGCGGAGTCTGTTATAAAAAATGTAGCTTTAAGGCTATAAAAAAAGACGATGATAAATACACCATTGATAAATACCGCTGTGATGAATGCGGGGATTGCTATTTAAATTGCCCTGTTAAAGCTATTAATTTAAAATTTTAATCAAAACCACTAGTTAAACTAATGATATATCTAAAATTCAAAAAAGCGGACTTTGATTAATCTATCAATAAATATTGAAAAACTCACCAAGCATAAATATTTACAGGCTACTTTTAAGTAGCCTGTTTTATTATGCTTTAAAAAATATAAAAGAAATACAAATTATGTATTGACAAATTCAAATTTAAATGTTATAGTGTACTTGTACATTAAGTACACTTAAGTATACTAAGTTAAATTTAATCTATTAGGAGGTATTGTGTGGAAATTATAATTAGTAATAATAATAGTAAACCGATATATGAACAAATAACTTCACAAATAAAAGCAATGATAATGAGTGGTGAATTAAAAACAGGTGATTCTATTCCCTCAATGCGCTCACTTGCAAAAACAATACATGTTAGCGTTATCACTGTTCAAAAGGCTTATGAAGATTTATCAAGAGATGGCTTTATACAAACAACTGTTGGCAAAGGTAGTTTTGTTGCTGCACAAAATAAAGATTTTATAAAAGAAGAACAGCAAAAAATAATTGAACAGCATTTATATAACGCCGTTGATGTTGCTAAAACAAGCGGCATTACATTAGAAAAATTACATGAATTAATAAATATATTTTATGAAGGAGAGGAATAATAATGAGTTATAATTTACAAATAGAAAACTTATGCAAAACTTATAAAAATAGTAGTTTTGCTTTAAAAGATGTTTCAATTAATGTTCCTAAAGGGGCAATAGTTGGCTTTGTTGGAAAAAATGGTGCTGGCAAAAGCACTACTATAAACACGATTCTTAATTTAATCTCTAAAGATAGTGGCACAGTTAAGTTTTTTGGAGAAGAAATGAATGATAAAACTACTGAGTTAAGAAATGATATCGGCGTTGTATTTGATAATATTAATTTCTCTGGCGAACTAACCGCTACAAAGTTAGAAAAAGTTTTAGCGAATATTTATAAAAATTGGGATAGCGATTCTTATTTTAATCTTTTAAATAGATTTAAACTGCCAACAAATAAAAAACTTAAAACATTTTCTCGTGGTATGTCGATGAAATTATCAATATGTGTAGCCCTTTCTCATAAAGCAAAACTGTTAATTTTAGATGAAGCTACTGCTGGACTTGACCCTGTTGTTAGAGAAGAAATTCTTGATGTTTTTTTAGAATTTGTTGAAGATGAAAATAATTCTATATTAATTTCATCTCATATTTCAAGCGACCTTGAAAAAATTACTGATTATATAACGTTTATTGATAATGGAAAAATAATTTTAACAGAAGAAAAAGACACGCTTATTTATAATTACGGAATTGCTAGAATGAAACAAATCGATTTTGATAAACTTAATACTTCTGAATATCTTGAATATCGAAAAAGAGGATTGCAGATTGAAGTTCTTATAAATAATAAAAAAGAATTTTCAAAAAATCATCCAAATGTTGTGGTTGATAATTCAAGCATTGATGAAATACTACCACTAATTGCAAAGGAGGCAAATTAATATGAAAGGACTTATTAGAAATAATTTTTATATGGTTGAGGGAAGTTTAAAAGCAACTTTGATTTTTGCAATTTTTTCAATTATTCTTGTTGTTATAGTTGCTTTAAATAATATGATTGTAATTTCTCCTATGTTGGGAGGGCTTTTTGGTGGATTTGGAGCTTTAGCTGGAACGGCAGCTCAAAAAGACGCTGCGTCAAAATGGAATAGGTTTGAACTCACAATGCCTGTTAGCCGAATTGATATTATAAAAGCAAGATACATTTCATTTTTATTGTATGATTTAATAGCACTTATTCTTGCTATCATTGGCATATTATCATTTTATGCAGTTACTAAGTATTTACCTTTAGAAGAAATTGGATTTGGCTTCACTTTTGGCTTTTGTTTTGCATTATTACTGCAAGCGTCTTTATTTCCTTTAACTTTGATATTTGGCAGCGATAAAAATGAATCCTTATTATTTGTTTCTGTTGCTATCAGTTTGGGTGTTTATTTTGGTGCTAGCTTTTTAGCTGTTATTCTTTTTCACAAAGTAGATACCCTTGACTTTCTTTTTAGAACAGGAATGATTATTTTTTCTATTATATTCTTTATTGCATCTTACTTTTTTTCCACTTATATCTATAACAAAAAGGAACTTTAATTATATTGTATATAAAAAAATACATCAGTTATCCACTGATGTATTTTTATTTTATTAAAAGCTTAAATCTGATTTCCCTCTGCCTCTTTTATAAATTTCTTTTGCGCAATCACTTGCGTTTAAAGTAATTGTTTTATAATCTAATTGCAATTCACCATCTTTTTTAATGAATTCACCATTTATTAAAACGTCAGTTATATTTCCTTTTGCACTTGCTGAATAGATAATAGCAGCTAATGGATTATATAAAGGCATACAGGAAACATCATTTAAATCAAAAATATTTAAATCCGCACTATACCCTACTTCTATTTTACCACTATTAAAATCCAGATAGTTATGTCCATTCATTAAATAAGACCAAATTTCTTTTAGTTTAAAATCTTCAGCTTTATCTTCCCATTTGCCTAAGAGAGCAAATAATCTCATTTGTTCTAATACATCTAAACTATTACTACTAGCAGCTCCATCTGTGCCACTAACTATGTTTAAATTATCTTTTAAATCAAATACTCCGCCTTTTTCCATCCCAAGTTTTGTATATGTTTTTGGACTCAGTGATACACATGTATTTTCATTTAAATATTTTATATCACTTTCTTTCATATGAAGCCCATGACCTACTATACACGGAATGCTAAACCCGTCCACTTCTGCTATTACTTCAAAAGGAGTTTGATTATATTTTTCAATGCTTTCTTTAACTTGTTCTTTCGTTTCACTAACGTGTATATGTATACCACAGTTTAACTCTTTTGCATTATTAATAATATCTTTTAAAACTTCTTTTGAACATAAATAAGGTGAATGCGGGCCAAGGCGAGGTGAAATATTTTTATTATCTTTAAACTGATGAAAAAATTCAGTTGCAAGTTTTATTTCCTCATTAGCATTACCAGAAAAACCGAAAATTGTGTAGGCAATATCTGCTTTTATCCCTGTTTCAAGAGCAGCTTTTGCTATTAATTCGCCTTTAAAATAATGATCAGCAAATGCAGTTATTCCATTATTAAGCATTTCACAACAAGCTAAAAGAGATCCATTATAAATATCATTATCCTGCATTTTGCTTTCATATGGCCATAATTCTTTATTAAACCAATCATTTATATGAACATCTTCTGCTATTCCTTTAAAAATATTCATCGGCGAGTGTGCATGCATGTTAACAAAACTTGGGGCGATATACCTATTGGAAAAATCAATATTTTCAGCATTAGCATTCTCTATATTGCTAGATATTTCTTTTATTACACCGTTTTTGATTAAAATATCTTTCTTATTTTCAATTTCTCCTGTGTGATGAATTATATTTACATTTTTTAAAATCTTCATTATAAATTCCCCTTTTATTAGTAAAAAAATTATATATTAATATTAACATAGTAAGAAAAATAAAACAAGATTACCTAGTTTAATTTTTTTAACATCATAGATAATCTTGTTTTATATTATAATTTTAATTTTAGAATTTAAAAATGAATTTCAAAATAAGAATAGTGTTTGTTTGTTGTTTGTTGTTAATTTATGCCTTATAAATTCTCTTTTAATCTTTCTAAAACACAGTTCGATTCACTAACTTCAAAAGTTTAGCATCGATTTATTTTGGAAAATAAACTTAATTATTAATCCAAAATTCGATTAAGTAAGTTTTAACTTTTGTTAATCATTTTGCAAGTTTTTTAAAGTATTGTTTTTTGCATTAATATTTTATTTTAGCCTCCTTTATTGATGTTTTTTGCTTGCTAATCTAAAATACCATTTTTTTACAATTATTTCAATGCTTTTGGAGTGAACGCAGGATATTATGCGTGAGTGCAGGGCAAAAACTAAAATTGCATTAAAAATGAAAATCTAAACCACCCATCGTAAACAGAAATTGAATAATCTAATTTATATTTCTTTAAAATTGATTTGATAATCTTAAATCCGAATCCATGATTTAAATAATCTAATTTTGTTGTTTTGAATTCATCGTTTAATTTTTCTGATTTTATAACCGTTGTATTTTGAACACTAAATATAAATTCATTTTCCTCCTCTACAATTCGTATTTTCACTATTTTTTCATTTTCACATATAGCTGCGGCTTCAATTGCATTATCAATTAAATTAAGAAGGAGTATAACTAAATCTTCTGTTTTTATCGGTAGTTTTAATAAGTCTGAAGATATTATTTGTATCTCAACATTTTTACTTTTTGCTAAATAATATTTTTGAGTTAATAATGCATCAATTATAGGATTATTTGTGTTCACTAGTGTCATATTAACATTAGATTTACCTAAAATATTATTTATATATCTTTGTGCTTGTAAAGTTTCATCGCTATTAATTAATGATTGTATTATAGATAAATGATTATTAAAATCATGAGTTAGAGTTCTTTGAGCAGCATATGCTTTTGAAAGCTCTGTATAGTTTTCCATCTCGATTTTAACTTGCTGCTTTAATAAATTTGCACTACTTTTTAATTCGTTTTCTTCTTCTAGTTGATCAATAATATAAAAAAGCAATATATTGCAACCTATAATCGCAATACTATTAAATATTAAAATAACATTAATCTCATCATGCATAAAAGAATCCGACATAGTTGCATATAAATTTAAAAATGTGTATAAGCTAAATGCTAAAGCTGCTGTTAGCTGTATCATTGATAGCTTTTTATTCTTACGCTTTGATACTAATTTACATTTTAAGTAGTATGTAACTAAAATCAATATAAGTTTTGAAGTAATTGCCAAAGACATATAAAGTGTAAAATTTTGCAGAATTTCTGTATATGCCATAGAAAATATATTAATATTTATAAAGACAACTAATAGATCTAATGCTATATTACAAACTAAAAATACAGCCGTTAAAAAAACTTTCTTTCTCCATTCATTATTGTAAGCTATTAAACTAATAGTTAGTAAAAAGAAAAATCCAACCACGCTATTAACTATTGGTAAAAAAGGAGTATACTTTAAAAATAAACTTTGTAAAATTGCAATTACACTATTTATTAGCAATAATTTTTTCTGACTTTTTAATTCAAAATAAGCATCATTTAAATATGTAAAAGCTGCAAGCTCCATTATTATAATTACTGCTGAAGCAAATTCGCCTATCATATTCTCCCTCTCCAATCTATATATTTTGAATAAATTACAGACCATTTTCTTTGGCTCACATTTAATTCTTTGCCGTTTTTTAATAAAGCTTTATAATTTTTTAGTTTTAAAATATTATTCATATTAACAAGATAACTTTTATGTATTCTTAAAAAGCCTTTATTTTTCAAGCTTTCTTCTATGTCACTAATCTTTTCTCTTATTTCATAATAATTTATATGATAATCTATTGTGTGTATATCCACTGTTTTATTAAAACTTTCAATAAAAAGTATGTTCTTTAGTGGAATTTCAGTTAATACATTATTAAATTTAAATTTAAATGCATCATCTTTTAATGTTAATTCTTTAATGATTGTATCCATTGTAGGTTTTAAAAGAGCATCTAAATCATTTTTTAATATATACGCTCTTGCATTAACTTCATATCCAGATGGAGCATATTGAATAAGCCCTGAAACATAAACAATAAAAACTTCTTTATTTTCTATTCTTATTTTTCTTGCTATTTCAATTCCATTATCACCTATCATCTCAACATCAAGGAAAATTAAATCATATTCGATTAAATTAGATTTTAATAAATCATTTCCAATTAAATATGAATCAATTTGTATATCTAAATTGTTTTCACTTTTATATCTTAATAATAACTTTTCTAATTTACTAAGACATATTTTCTCATCGTCACAAATAGCTATTTTCATTAAATTTACATCATTCCTTTCTTTGAGTTTTAATTATTATTTTACCCTTATAAATACTACTTAATTTTTTCACTTAAGTCAATAATTTAAAAAAATATTGGCGTTTACACCATACTATTACTATATTTTTTGCCATTATTAACTAAAAAAACACTGCTTTTTAAAGCAGTGTTTTTTTAGTTGTACTTAATTGTGTAGACTTTGATATTTTTTAAATATTACAAAAATAAACATTATTAATATTATTTTTTTATTTACTATCTATACGGTCCTAAAGTTCCCTCTTTTTTATCATTTATTTGATTTTCTAATATCCAAGGAATCCATCTTGAAAAAATATTTTCATCTTCATATTTTTTCCATAAATCTAATGCCGAACTTTCTTTTAGCTTTTCATAGTCTTGCCATAATGTTTTTTCCACTTGCGATGTTAAAACATTGATATAAGATTCTTTTAAAATTTCTGTTTCTTCTTTATTATCGCTTAATTCATCTATTGCTAAGGAGTTTTCTTTTAATCTATCTTCGAATTCCTCTTTTGAAAACTCTTCAAAATTAAGTAAATTTTCATCTGTTATTCCTTGGCTTTTCGCCCATTGTGAAATCTGTAACGTTTTTATATTATAATCAATAGTGTTATCATTTTTAAATGTTATTTGCGTGTATCTAAAAGGATAATTTGATGGCATATCAATTACTAATTCATCTATTATTCTCTCATTTTTTTCAATAGAAGCTATAAAAGATGAGTGCCTATGTCCACTTAAATAAATTGGAACACCGTAATTTAAAAGTAAATCTTGGAGTTTTTCTCCATTTTCAATATTGTAATGATGAATTAAATCTTCCATTGCATGCTCAACTAAATTATGATGCGAAAAAGGAATTACCATCTTATTTTCATTTTGGGCTTTTATTAATACTTCCTCTATCCATAAAAGCGTGGTTTCGCTAATGTATCCCGCCATTTCGCTTTCTATATCACCATAAACATTTAAATCTAAAGATAAAAGCCATATTTCCTCATTTAAACTTGTAACATAGCTCATAGTTTCATCATCATTATAAATAGCAGTATTAAATCCAAAATCCGCATAAATTTCTTTTAATGTATCAGTATCAACATTAGAATCCATATCGTGATTTCCCATCACAACAAAGATATTTACGCCTTCATCTTCTGCTGATTTTAACATTTGCGCAATTTCTAAATGTTCTTCTAATTTTCCGCCATTTGTTATATCCCCACAAACTAATAAAGCCGCAGGTTTATCATTTATTGTTTCACTAAAAAGAGTCAGCAAAGATTCATCTAAATAATCAACTCTAAAATTTGAGCCTTCTTCTTGCCAATGAAAATCAGATGACACATAAATATTCACGTCATTCAAAGGCCATCTTAATTCATTTGTATACTCTTGTTTTTCACTGCAAGCAGTAAATAAAAACAATGCGCATATCATTAAAAATAATTTTTTCATAAGTTCCTTTTTAAGATGATTATTCATCATCTTCTAAATCTTTAAAATCCACATCAATTGCATTATCTTCTTCTTTACCGCTAGCTTTTTTAATAGTTTTTGCTTTTTTATAAATATAATAAACTCTTGCAGCCGCGGCGATTAAGGCTGCATCATCAAGCCAGCCAAAACCGAATATAACATCAGGCACTAAATCAACAGGACTTAAAACATATGCACCTACGCCTAAACAAAACAGCATATATAACCATTTACTCATAATAATAATTTCCTTTTTTATTAATTTATATTTTAATTATACTAGATATTTTTAAATTTTAAAAGACATTACAGAATAATTATTCAATTATTCTAATTTTTTTAATAAAAATTAAGGCTTAACTAAAGTTAAGCCTTTTTTATTAGTAATGAACAACATTTCCTGCTGATTTTATTTTTTCTACAAGCGATTTCCCTTCATCGCTTAATATGTAATCAAGCGTTGTTTTAGGGAGCATTTCTTTTAAAAGATTTATATCATCTTCTTGGATTGCTTTGCGCACAGTTGAAGCACTTATAACTAAATTATTTATTTCTTTTCTTTTTATAACAACTACATCCACTCCATTTTCTTTTAAAATTTCACTCATTGACTGATTATAAATATTAGTTACAAAACTCGTCGGCTCTTCGCCAACATATCTATGAGTCAACTTTAAAACTTTTGCAATCTTTGAAAATATAGTTGCATCTAAAAGGGTTTGCCCTTTAATTACATCTTCTTTATCTTTTTGAAAATAGCTTGGGAATGTGCTAGAGCTTATAATATAATCGCCTGTATTATGATGAATTATATTATTAAGATGCTTTGTTCCTTCAATTATTAGTTTTTTTCTAATATCAAATGGAACAATACTCTCATCTTCACTAACTGCAAATAAATGCACTACATCATTTTCTTTTGAAGCTGTTTCAACTAGGTATTGATGCCCGAGTGTGAAAGGATTAGCATTCATAACTAACGCTGCAACGCGTGGTTTTTCCACAGCATATTTTGAAAAATTCTGTAAATAGTTACTAAATCCATTTTTTTTCGTTTCCATAAACACTAAATTATCTTCGATAGTTGCAATTTCATAAAATCCTAAATCACTAAAGAATTTTGCAGTTGAAATTTTAGTGTATATAAATAAGTGCATATTACCTCTTTGGGATTGCTCTTCAAAAAGATGAGTTATAATAGTGTTCATCAAGCCTTCACCTTGATATTTACTGCTTACTGCCAAACATCTTAATGTGTTTTTAAAACAGCTCCCTGTTGCGATAACTTCCATATTTTCATTATAAATAGCACAAGTGTAATCTAAATTTTCATCTCTTCTTATGCCTTCTTCTTCTAATAATTTATCAATAGCTATTTTTGCTCTTTTATCACTATCATAAATTTTTGATGCTATATAACTCATAACACACCCCTGTTTTTAATTATTATTTTAGGATTTTATCCATTGTTTTACCTTTAGCTAATTCGTCTACTAATTTATCAAGATATCTAATTTCTTTCATAGTGCCATCTTCAAGTTCTGCAATTTTAACACCACAAATTGAGCCTTTAATTAAATTTCTATTAGGATTTTTTGCTGGAGCATTTGTAAAAAAAGCTTCCATATCAATTTCTGTGTTTTTAATTGTTTCTTCTAACTCTATTTCACTATATCCAGTTAGCCAGCAAATTATTTCATTTAATTCTTTTTGTGTTCTTCCTTTTCTTTGAGCTTTCCCTAAGTATAATGGATATGTTTCAAAGAATTTCATTTTAAAAACTTTATTATCAGACATATTTATTCTCCTTTATAACAGAAATATATTATAAACATTATATCATTTTTACCCAATTTTGCAAATGAAATTTACTTTATTTTCTTTACATATCTTTTAATCAATGATAAAATTATAATAAATAAATTTTAGCTTTAACTAAGAAAAGGAAGATATAAAATATGCAAAGATGTAATTGGCCAAATCTTGAAAATTCACAGATTTATATAGATTATCACGATAATGAATGGGGCATTGCCTCTTATGATGATCATCATTTATTTGAAATGTTTATTTTAGAGAGTTTTCATTGTGGACTATCTTGGCTTTTAATATTAAAAAAACGTGATGCTTTTAGAAAAGCTTTTGATAATTTTGATGCTAAAATAATTGCAAATTATAATGAAGATAAAGTTTTGGAATTAATGAATAATGCAGATATTGTTAGAAATAAAGCTAAAATATTAGCCACTATTCAAAATGCTAAATCTTATTTAAAAGTTGCACATGAATTTGGAAGTTTTTCAAATTACTTATGGAGTTTTACAGATAATAAAATCGTTTATAATCCTTTTGACGGCGTTACTACTAAAAACGAATTATCCGACACTGTTTCAAAAGATTTAAAAAAGCGTGGTTTTAAATTTATGGGCACTGTGACTTGCTTTTCTTATTTAGAAGCAGTTGGAATAATGAATGATCATTCTAAAAATTGCTTTAAATATATTAAACCTGAAAATAGATAAAATAAAAATACACAAGATTAATTTCTTGTGTATTTTTTTATTTTTATCTTGGTGTGTATTTTATTTCAACTATCCCATTATTTAAAAAACTTTCTTCAAATTTTAATTTTGTTTCTATTTCACTTTCATTAAATAATCTAATTCCATCACCTAACACTGTTGGAATGATAGAAACTATAATCTCATCAAATAATTTATTTTTTATAACTTCATTAACAATAGAAGCTCCACCATTTATCCATATATATCCATTATCATCGTTTTGCTTTAATTTTTTAATAAGATTTTCAACACTATCTTTTATAAAGAATATATCTTTTTCATCTTTAATATCTTTGCCTGTGAAAACATAACTATTTTTACCTTTATATGGATAATTATCAGGTGCAAGCTCTGTTGTAACCTGATGGTATGTTTTATATCCCATAATAACATCCGACACTTTACTATAAAACTCAAAAAATGTTCCCATATTATTTTCATCACTGCCATCTCCACTTAAAAAATCTACTCTACCATTTTTTTGAGCAATATATCCATCTAAACTCATTGCTATATAAATTACGACTTTTCTCATTTTCATTCACCTTCTTTTTAATAGTTTCGATATTGAAATTATATCACTATTTTCTTTTCTTGTCAATATAGTTTCAATATCGAAACTATATGCAATTTTACTATATCCATGTTTTCTTTTTATCCATAATTTATTAACATTACACTGTATGTTTTTATCAATAATTTCTCACCTTATTGTATTATAATAATGATACAATAAGAATTAGTTAATAAATATCTGTATTAAGAATTAACAAAAGTTTTAAAATTAATACACTTTATGTAAAAAACACATATCACAAAGAGAGGACTGGTGATAGTTATGAAAAACAATAAAACACTTATTTTTAGTATATTAGCAATTGGTGCTAGCATAATAGCAGTATTATTTTCAAATAGCAAGAAAAATGAAGAGGCTAGTGTGCTAATTAATGAAAGGTTATCGGCATCAGAGCTTGAAACAGCAATGAAAGAAAAAGATTTAAGCACTATATATTTAGCCGGCGGATGTTTTTGGGGAGTTGAGGAGTATATGCATAGAATTCCAGGCGTTTATGATTCCTCTTCTGGGTATGCAAATGGAAACACAGAAAACCCTACTTATGAAGATGTTATTTATAATAACACAGGACATGCCGAAACTGTTAAAGTTATTTATGATAAAACAGAAGTTTCTTTAGAAGAATTATTAATAAGATTTTTTGAAGTTGTAAATCCTACCTCTTTAAATAAACAAGGAAACGATGTTGGCACTCAGTATCGTTCTGGGGTTTATTATGAAAATGAAGAAGATAAATTAATAATCGATAAAGTTATTGAAGATTTAAAATCTGAATACGATAAAGAAATCGTTGTAGAGGTTACTCCTTTAGAAAATTATTATCCAGCAGAAGAATATCATCAAGATTATCTTGTTAAAAACCCTAACGGATATTGCCATATAGACCTTGATGCTGCTACTAATTTTAAAGAAATCGAAGTGAATGATAGCAATTACGATGTTCCATCTGATGAAGAATTAAAAGAAACTTTAACTGAATTAGAGTATGACGTTACACAAAACGCTAAAACAGAACGAGCTTTTTCAAGCGAATTAAATGATAATACAGCCGCTGGAATTTATGTTGATGTAGTCACTGGTGAACCGTTATTTTTATCAAATGATAAATTTGATTCAGGTTCAGGCTGGCCAAGTTTTACAAGACCTATAAATGAAGATGCAATAACTGAACATGAAGATAACAGCTTTTTTATGAAAAGAATTGAAGTTAAAAGCAATGCTGGTGATTCTCATTTAGGACATGTTTTTGAAGATGGTCCAGTTGAAGAAGGCGGATTAAGATATTGTATTAATGGTGCTGCTTTAAAATTTATAGCTTATGAAGATATGGAGGCTTTGGGATATGGGGATTATTTAGATTTAGTTAATCCTTAATATCTAAAATTAATTTAATAAGGTTATATGCCTTAAATGGAGATATATGTTATATAAAAACAAATTCGGAACACTAATAATGCTCCGAATTTGTTTTTTATTTATTTCTCATTTGATAAGCGTATAAAGTTGGTACTACAACCATTGTTAAAATCGTTGAGAATAATAGACCAAACAGTAATACAGATGCCATTGGTGCACTCATCGCATCGCCTGAAATTATAAGTGGCACAAGTCCTATACAAGTTGTAATACTCGACATAAATATCGGGCGATACCTTTCACTTACTGCCAGTTTGCAAGCCTCATCTATACCTTTACCCTCTTTTGTTTTTTCTACCATTACTTCAACTAATAATATCCCATTATTAACAACAATCCCAAATAAACTAACTAAGCCTAGTAGCGCCATAACTTGAATATCCATATTAAATATCCAAAGCCCAAAACCACAGCCTATTAATGATAATGGAATACTTGATAAAACGATAAACGGTAGTTTATAACTTCTAAATTGCATAGCTAAAATAAAGTAAATTAATATAACAGCAACTAAAGAGCTAATACCAAGATTAGAGATTAAGTCCATCATATTTTTAACTTCGCCAAGTCCGTCTATTTTAACGCCATCTAAATCGGCTACTTCTAAAAACACATCTGCAACTTCATTTTCGATAGTCAGTGAGCTGTAACCTGGTAAAACATCACTTAAAACATAAACAAAGTTTTCGCCATTATAATGCGCTATAATTGGAATAGATGGCTCTAATGAAATTTCGGCAACTTGATTAAGCCTAATTTTAGTATCGGCAACTGAGCCGACTATAAATAAATCATTTAAATCAGTTAGATTATTAATATCTGATTTTAAAATTATATCCATATCTTCTTCAACGCCTTGAAAAGTTCCAGCTTCTGCTCCCATTAAAGCAGTGTTTACTTGTTTTAAAATATCATATTTTAATAAGCCATATGAAGATAAAATTTCACTATCTAAATTTATTTTATAATCATATTGAGATTCAATTATAGTATTTCTAACATTTATAGTGCCTTCTATATTATTTAGAGTATTTTCAAGTTGCAATGCTATATCATTAATTTTATCAGCATCTCCACTGACTGTATATGATATAGTAGCCTCAGATGGTATAGAATATTCTAAATTTTTAACTGTTGCAGTGGCACTTGTTATATTTGCATCTAATTTAGTTTGGAGTTGCCTTGTTAATTCTTCTATTGTCCCATATTCTTCCTCGATAATTGTTTCATTAAGTTGTAGCATATATTGCCCAACGTTTGGTGCTGTGGTTAAAGTTGGAACAGTTAGAAAAAAGCTAGGCAATCCTTTTCCCACTGCATATGTATAATTTTCAATTACTTCTTCTTTATCTAAAACTTCATTTATCTGCCCTGCAACATATTCAGAAGATTGTATCGACATCCCTTCGCCCTCAAAATTAATATATACAACAGGCTTATTTGAAACTGGGAAGAATTGCATACCTAAACTTAAAGCTAATAATAAAGATACCCCAAGCGTTGCAAACGCCATAACAATAACGCTTAGTTTATGCTTTAAACTGAAATCTAATAATTTATCTATAAATATTTTGATTTTGCTAACTTTTTTAATTTTTTCTTCTTTTTCTGCATCAAAGAATATATATGCTAAAACAGGAGTTACAAGCATTGCAACAATATAACTTGCAACTAAAGATGTTATAACAACTGTTGGAATTGTGCCTGCGATTTGCCCAACTGCACCTGGAACAAAATAGATAATTGAAAAAGTTACCACTGTTGTTAAAGTGGAGGAAAAAACAGGCATAGCCGTTGATTTTATAGCAAGTTTTATACTTTCTTGTTTTTCAATTCCTTTATTTAAATTATGCTGTATCGCCTCACTCATAACTATTGCATTATCAACTAAAATCCCAAGAGAAACTATTAAAGCTGCTATTGAAATAAACTGAAACTCAATTTCTAGTAAATTCATTACTATAAATGTTGCTAGAATGCTAAGTGGCAGTGCTACTGAAATAACAATAGCATTTTTAAATCTAACACCTATCATAACAACTAATATAATAAGCATTATACTTTGAATTAAATTTGAAATAAAATCATTTATAGAATTTTCAATATCTTGTGGGGCATACATAGTTTCATGGAAAACTAAATCGCTTGGAAGCTCTGTTTTAACTTCTTCTATTGCAACTCTTAAATCTTTACCAACGTTTACTGCATTTAGTTCCTCATCGATAGTGCCTGTTAATAAAATTGCTGAATTTTTATCTTGATAATAATTATAATCACCAACATTATCAATATAAACATCTGCAACATCTTTTAATTTAACAAAACTTAAAGATGTATTAGAGCCTGAAATAACTAAATTCTCAATATCAGCTAAAGTTTCAAACACGCTTGGTGCTACAACATTAATTGTTGTATCATCGTATTCAATACTGCCTGATGGAATAGATAAATTTTGCGCTTGCAACAGATTTAAAATGTTTTCTATTGAAATTCCGTAAGTTTCCATTTTATCATTTTGAACTTCGATAACTACTTGCCTTTCTTTTTCGCCATCAATAGTTACGCTATCAACTCCATCCACTTCTAAAATAGCAGATTTTACAACATCGGCATATTCTACAAGCTCTAAAGAGGAATATTTATCATTAGATAAACTTATTATAAATTGATTATTGCTAACAACGTCTGTTTCGATTTCACTGCTATGTGCTAAATCTGGTAAATTAACGCTTGATTTTTCAATAGCGCGATATAATTCATCTTCTACATCTTCTATTTTAACATCAACATCATACATTATAACAACAACACTAGCACTATTTAAACTAGAGCTTGAGTAATAATCTATATCATCAAGTTTTGCTACTTCTTCTTCAATAATATTCGTAACACTTTTTTCAACCTCATCAGCGCTAGCCCCAGGATACACTGTTGTTATAACAGCCGCTGCAACTGATGTGTTAGGATTTTCTTGCTTTGGGATAATATAATAGCTATACAATCCTGCAACGACAACTAAAAGCGATAATATAAGCACTATCACCTTTTTACTAATTAAATTTTTTACTAATTTATCAATCACGATAGCCTCCGATTATTCTACAATAGAAACTAAATATCCACTTTTTATATTTTTCATTCCTTTTGATATAACTAAATCTTCAATATTAAGCCCCAAAACCATAACGTTATTATCGCTAATGCTTATAATTTCAATATTTTTTCTTGTGGCTCTATCATTTTCAACTACATAAACATAATCTTGTCCATCATTTAAAATAACATTTATAGGAAGAAAAACTCCTGTTTCATTGCCAGTGTAAACTTTAACCGAAACTAATTCTCCAATCAAAAAATCTTCTGGTTTATTATTTAAAATAACATCTGTTAAATATGTTCTTGACGTTTCGTCTGGAACTACATCAACAGATAAAACTTCTGCAGAATAACTTTCCCCTTGCCTTGTTACAACTGCATAATTACCAGCTTTAACTTTTGCAACGTCTTGAGAGGAAACCCCAAACTCTGCTACTAAATCATCTGTTCCAACTATCATTATAGGCACTAGTGGCGTTGCAACTTCGCCCTCACTTTGCAAAATTGATAAAATTAATCCTGAAGTTTTTGCATAGTAATTTAAATCTTCAACAGCATCTTGCGCTGATTCATAATTTGATTTAGAAGATTCATAGCTTGCTTTTGCTCCATCGTATGTATATGAGGCTGTATCCCTTGCATTTTTCGTTGTTGCTAGTTGAATTTCCATTTCAGCTTCTTTAGCTTCAAAAGCTACTCTATTTGTTTGATTTTCAGTTTGAGCTAAAGCTAATTCAGTATCTTTAGTTTGCTTATTTAAACTTGTTTCTAAAGTAGTAATATCAGTTTCTTTTTGAGAAATTTGAGCTTCTTTATTTGTTATATCTATTTCTAGCAGCGCAATTTCTTCGCTTAAAACTCTTATTTCTTCTGTTAAATTTGTTTCTTTTAAAAGCAAATCTGCATCTGTTGGATTTAACAATAACTCCGCCTCTACATCACTTAATTCAGTTTCTTTTTCATCTTTCAAAATTTCTTTTTCTGATTTTTGATTATTTAGTTCACTAAGTTCTGAATTTAAAGTTTCAAGCTCTTCATATAAAGGTGCTGTTTGAGTGTTAACTTCATCAACTTCACTTTGAGCATTATTAAGCCTTGTTGTTGAAGCCTCATAATTATTTTTTAAGTTTGTGTAATCCGTATCATTTTTTTGATCTTCTAATTCTTTATCATATTGCATTTGTGCTAAGTCTAAATTTGATTTAGCAGAATTCATACTAGCCTCAGCAGATACCATTGCTTGATAAGCTGTTTCTTCTTGTCTTGTGGCGTTATCGTCTTCTAATGTTACTAATAATTGCCCTTTATAAACACTATCGCCTTGTTTTACGTGTATAGTTTTTATATTGGCAACTGTAGGAAAAAGAACTTCCTCCATATCACGATTTTTTATTACAGCAGAATATTCTAAAAATCCTTCTTCATTAGAAAATTCAGTTTTTAAAACTTCAACACTATAAGATTTTTCTTCTTCAGCCATAACCTCTTGAGATTCATTATTATTTAAATTTAACACTACAAAGCTTATAATAGCTACACTCACTAAAGCTAGTAGTATTTTTATTTTATTATTTTTAATCATTTTCTTGCCCCCAGATTTCAATTAAGGTTTTATTTAAAGATGGAATGTAAAATTCTAGTGTTTCCATAAATTCTTCGTGCGTTAAATCAAGCCCGAGATTTAGTAATGTGTTAATGCTATTAATTGTTGAAGAAATATGCACTTTAATTAATATTTCTTTTTTCTTACTAACATTTTTATTATTTAATAAAGAATTTGCTATCCATTCGCCTATTAAATTTTTTATTTGATTACTTTCTATTAAAACTCTAGCAACTCTTGGATTTTCTTTTGCTATTAAAAATGAATCACTAACTGTTTTTATAATAATATCATCAATGCTAACTGTACCTATTCTTGATTCTGTTATATCTAAGTTTTTATCTTGCATTAAAGCGACATATCCAGCAGAATTTTTGCTAACGCTTTCTTGCAATTTTTTAATAACTGGCATTGATATACTATCTAATAATTCTTGCTTATTTTTAAAATATCTATATAAATTTCCCGTTGTAATATTTGCATATTTTGCAACTGTTCTCATATCTGTGTTTTCAATGCCTTTTTCAAGCATTAAAGTGATTGCTGCATTACTAATTGCGAGTCGAACTTCGTCTTTTAATCTTTGAGCCATACTTAAAACTCCTCTTTCAAAAATGAACTGCTGTTTATTTTTGAATTATACCAATTTTTAACCGTAATGTCAATAGTGAACTTGCGTTCATTTTATGGATAATTATAAAAATAAAAACAGCCTACTATTTAGTAAGCTGTTTTTAATATTTTATGCTTTAAAATTAAAAATTGGTATTAACCTTTCTATTATCTCTACTGTTGGGTGAATATGATTCATAATTTCTTTATAATCTTTATAAGCAAAAGGGCTTTCATCTAAAGTACTATTATGAACGCAAGAAGAAAAAATCCCTTCCATAGATTTTTTATAGTCTTCTAAAGTGAAAATTTCTTTTGCCTTTGTTCTTGAATATAGTCTTCCTGCCCCGTGTGGCGCTGAGTAATTCCAATCTTTATTTCCTTTGCCTTTGCAAACAAGCATTCCATCACGCATATTTAAAGGAATAACAAGCATTTCCCCTTCTTTTGCCGAAATTGCCCCTTTTCTTAGTATTCCTGTTTGTGTATCGATATAATTATGAGTTGATGTAATACTAGACACTACTGTTAATTTTAAATCTTTAACTATTACCTCTAGCATTGCCTTTCTATTTTCAACTGCAAATTTTTGCACTATCATCATATCAAATAAATAATTTTCTCGTTCTTCACCAGTTAAAAAAGCTAAATCTTTATCAATAAATTCTTTATTATCAAATTTTGTTTTTTGCGCTAATTTTTGATAAAAAGTTGCCACTGTTTGCCCTATATTTCTTGAGCCACTATGAACAGCTATTCCATTTGTATACGCTTCTATAAAATGATTTCCGCCACCTAAAGAGCCTAAAGAATATTGAGAGCGCTCTTTTGCTTTTTTAGGTAGTTTATCCCAGCATTTCATATCACTAAAATTATATTCTTGCAGATTTTCGTGAATATTAAATCCACTTGGTATTTTTTTGCGAATGAGTTTATCTAATATTTCTAATTTGTCGCTCATATCCTCTTTAACTATTATTAAATCAACCCCACAGCCAATATCCACCCCAATTAAATTAGGACAAATTTTATCGCTGATAAACATAGTTGTGCCAATAGTACAACCTTTTCCTGAATGGCAGTCTGGCATAATTCTAATGTTTGCATTTTCGCCAAGTGGACTATTTGCCATTTTTATTATTTGTGATACAGCATCTTTTTCAATATTATCAGTAAATATTTTCACAATGCCATATTTTGATTCTATTTCCATATAAGTTCCCTTAATTTAAATTTTCTAAAACTTTTTCTTTAGCTTTTAATTTTCTATCAATAAAAATATCAACGATTAATCCAAAAGTTATAATTAATCCGCCTATTAAATTTATCATTATTATTTCGCCAGCTATTACTGCATCTATCATTATCCCTGCAAAAAGTTGACCGATAAACATAAGAATAGATAAGCTGTAAGATGGTATTTTGCCAACACACATCATAGATAAAACAACCGACACTGTTCCTATTGCGCCACCTATATAAAAAACAAAGTTTGTTGGTATTGTAAAGTTTGTCATCATAGGCTCTGATTGACCTAATAATATAAGCATTATTAAAGAACCAATTAAACCAACTATATAAGTGTATGCTGTGCTAGTAGTTGTATTTGTTTTTTCAGCTAACATACTATTAAATACACGCTGTAAAACAATTGCGCCACCAACAGCAAAAGATAGTACCATAGCTAGTATATCCACTTTTCTTATCATAAAAACAGCGCCAAATATCATAATAAACAATGCTATTAATCTAGGTGCTTTTAATTTATATTCTTTCATCCCAAACAAGCCAAACTGGTCTATAACAAGTCCCGTTATGCTTTGCCCTAAAAGACCTAGAGCTAATATTGCCGATACTCCCAAAGGAGCAAAAGAATAGTTATTACCTGCTGTTGCTAAAACTCCCATAACTCCACCTAAATATAAATACCAAGGATAAAAGCTTTTAAATGGATTCACTTTTTTTATCACCATTACAACTATCATAATAGCCAGCCCAACTAAATGGATAATAACAGATGAGCTGTAAACACCAGTTATATCAGATAAACCTCCGTTTACTCCAATCATTATTGAGATAAGTGTTCCTATTAGTAGTGCTATAAAATAATACATAATTCCTCTTTTTCTTATAATCTCATTTTTATTTTAATATAATATATAGATAATCTTTATACTTATCCAAAGATAATATAAAAAATCTTTACCTATTATTAGTTTTTCGTGATTGCGAAGCAATCTTTGAGCTATTCTTCTTGCTCAAAAGAAAAACTAAAGTTTATATTATCCAAAGATAATATAAATTATATATTATATGTATTTATATTGCAACTATGTTATTATATTTTCGAATTTTTTATCGCAAAATATACATTATGAAGCTATTGACTTTTTTTTAAAATCAAGTTAAGCTAGTTAAGAAAAAGTAATTATCTTAAAGGGATATATTAAGGGGGTTATTATGAAAAAATTATTATCAATTTGCTTATTATCACTTCTATTTATTTTTAATCTAACAGCTTGCTCAAACGACGATTCCAAAAGTTTATCGGAAGACAATTCTTTATCTAAATTTGAAGGAGTTATAGCTGAAATAAACGATACAACTGCCATTATCACACCAAACGCAGACCAAGACCATATTTTATCTTCTGGGGATAAAGTTAGTGTTAATTTATCTGTTTCTAATATTGAATTTTCAGTTGGTGATGAGGTTATTGTTTATTACTCAGGTGATATAATGGAGTCGTATCCATTGCAAGTAAATGTAAGCGATATTGAATTGCTAGCAGAATTTAAAAATAGCGAAAATCAAGATACTTTATCTCTTGGCTCTTATATCTATTTAAATACGCACAGTGAAGAAATATATCAAACTAATCTTATTAAATCCTACGATGTTATTGAAAGTGAAGATTATTTTTTTATCGTATATACAAATAGCATCACTGAATTTAGTGAAGAGTGTGTAACCGTAGTTGAAACATTTGATAAAGGCACTGGCGAATTAATTGGCACTACTACTCAAGATGGCGAATTGATTGATGATAGCTTTAAATATGATGAAAAAAATAATCTTTTGCAGTATTCATTAATTAGTGATAATACACCTACTATTTCTATATTGAATTTTAATGAAGTAGTGAATAATTACTTCCTGCCACAAAGTTTAAACGGAATTTTTGAAGGAATTTATGCTTCTTCCTTCGACGGAACTCCTAATTTATCTAATAGTAGCCCTAGTAATGCTTGGTGGGCTGTAACTAATGAAGATGGAATTTATTTAGAGCCAGTTGAAGGAAATGAAAATAGCACGATAATTATTTCAAGTGATATTATTTTAGATAATTATGAATTTAACACTTCTGAAGATTATCCTATGCCCACTCCTTATTTTTCGGATGTTAAAATATTAAATGGAGGAAAAACTATAGTTGCAACTATAGTTAGTCCTATGTCGCAAAGTGGAAATGTTGGAATTTATACATATAATTTAGAAACTAAAGAAGAAAATTTTTACACTGATGTTTTTTCTGCTATGGTAGCTAATGTTAATTATTATAATGATACAACTATTATTGCTCATGGATACGATTTTGCAACTGTTATTAAGCTTGATACAAATGAAGTTTCAACTTTAAAAACATTTGAATTCACCTTCTATCACACATACGACTATGAAAACTTTTTCGACTTTAAAATTAAAGATGGAAAAAGCAGTATAGCTATGATAAATATTGACAATGAAAATAATGAAATTCTATTAAAAGAATTTGAAACCGAAATAAACTATATATTAGGGATTACTGAAAATTATATAGTTGTAATTACAAATGATAATAAAATTTCTGCTATTTTTTATGAGCCTAATAGTTTTTAATTAGTAAAAAGGATTTTAATATGGATATAACAATTAAAAAGCTAACTCCTAGTTTAATAAATGAATATCTGCATTTTTTTGATAATACAGACCATCACGAAGATGGATATAAATGCTACTGCGTTGGCTGGAGTAGTGCAAATTATAGTGGCGAAGATTTTAAAAATGAAAAAGTGAGAAGAAATGCCGTCAGCGATTATATTAAGGAAAACTATATCCAAGGATATCTTGCTTTTTATAATGATAAAATCATCGGGTGGTGTAATGCTAACGAAAAATCTAATTGCTTTAATAGTTTGTATGGTAAAATGTATATGGGTGATATAAAAAAAGAAAATGAAAAAGTAAAATCTATATTTTGCTTTGTTGTATCGCCAGAATTTAGAAGAAAAGGTGTTGCAAAATTAATACTTGAATATATAATTAATGATGCAAAAAATGATGGATTTGAGTTTATTGAATCATATCCTAATAAAGAATTTGAAAGCGAAGCATTTGATTATATGGGGCCTTTAAAACTATATGAAAACTTAGGATTTAATTATAGTTATGATTTTGATTTTAAAATTGTTATGAGAAAAAAATTATAAAATAAAATGTGCAATCAGTTGATTGCACATTTTTTATTTTAATAAATTTCTTTATTTAAAAATCAAATTTTATAATCCGTTTAAATAACTTTCATCTTTTGAAATAGCAATTTCTAAATTCCCGTTTCTACAACGTAATTCATCTATAAAATCTTTTTCAAATGAAATATCCTTTAACTCAACATCATATCTTAATTTAAATAAACTTCCCATACTTGTTGTTTTTGCACTTAAAAGGCTATGTTCAAAAGTGTATTTATTCATCACTTCTTCAAAAACTTCTGTGTAGTTTAAATTTTCTGGAATTGTTATGCTAAGCACACGAGCATTTTCACTCAATTCGCCAAATTTTGTAACACTTAAAACCGTGCTAAATCCTGAGGCGATAACTGCAAATAAAATAGCATAAACTATATAACCCATACCTATTGTAACACCAGCACACATAGCTATGAAAATCGCACTGATTTCTTTTGCCGTTCCTGGAACAGAGCGGAATCTTACTAAACTAAAAGCACCTGCAACTGCAACACCAGCCCCCACACTTCCATTTACCATAATAATAACTATCGCCACCGCAAGCGGTAATACTGCTAGAGTTAAAATAAATCCTTTTGTGCATTTAGTTTTATAAGCATACATTCTAGCCATTAAAATTCCAAGAGTAATTGCTGTTAACACACATAAAAAAAAGTGTGAAAACTGGATTGTTGTTGTTTGCGTTGTATTAAAAATTGAATTGAAAAACATATTAAGCATTAGCGTAAATCTCCTTAGTTTTATTAATTAGTTGAGGCAATAAATATAAATTAAAAGCCGTTCCGTATTTTGAAAATGATGTTTTATATATTTCATTTTCATTTAAAAATTGTATTAACCAAAATGGTAATCCATTAGCAGTTTTCACTTCTAGTAAAACATACTCATCTTCAAGTACTTTTACATCATTTTTATCATCATATAAAGATATATTTTTATCTCTCATTTTAATATTAAAATCAAAAGTCATTCTAAAATTTTCATCTTCATTAGAGAAAAAAGCTTCTCTTTCATATGAAATATAAACTTTTGGCATTAGTAAATTATCATAACTATCTATAAAATAATCAACTTCTTTATGTATTTGTGAATTAGAATTTATTTTTTCACCATCGCATAAGTATAATATAGCATTTTCTTGACTATCTGAAATTCTTCTTTTGTAAACAACACCATCATATTTCTTTTTTAATTCGATAAATGCTAGATTTTCATTTTTAGGCTCTCCGTATATCCTAAGCCTTAGTTTTTCTTTATATTTTGGTTTTTCTTGTGAAAATCTAATTACTCTATAATCATCAGTATCAAAATATATATTCGAAATTTTATGCCTTTTATATGCATCCATCTCCATTTTATCTTTCATACATTCGCTCATTTTTTCATATTGTTTTTTTGTTAATTTGTATTTTAACTCATACCTTTTAAAAACTGTTTGAATTGCCATAACTTATTCTCCTTTTCTTTTTGTTTTATACTTAGTTAATGCTTGAAAAGAAGTTTTTATTGCATTAAATTACATCTTTTTTATATTTTCGTTACATTTACTTGACTTAAAGTTTACATTTTATTGATAATAAATTTATATAATTATAAAATTTAAGCTGTCATTTACTTGACCTATTTATAATTTTCGTGGTAAAATTATTATGTATATAATATTTTTTAAAGTGAGGTGCTAAATTAATTGAAGAAATACATCGTAATTCGGCTTGTAAGTTTAGTTCTTGTAATTACTATATTACTTCTGTCTATAGGCTCATACGCTATGCTTCACAATTCTTATACTAATTTTCGCACCGAAGCTTCTGATCAGATTATTCAAATTGAAGAAATTTTAGCTGAGAATGATACATACGCAACTAAGTTACAAGAAGAACTAAATGCTGACTTTCTAATTAGAGCGAAGGCTGCAGCTTACATGATTCAGTATAATCAAGATATCATATATGATATTGAGCAATTAGAATATATCACTGATTTACTGCAAATTGATGAAATCCATCTATTTAATCACGATGGAATAATTTATAGTGGTAATGTTCCAGAATATTATGGTTTTTCTGTTGAATCTGGAGATCAAATGCGCTTTTTTGCTCCTCTTTTGAGCGACTACGATTTAGAGCTAGCTCAAAATGTGACTCCTAATACTGCTGAAGAAAAGGAAATGCAGTATGTGGCTGTTTGGAGTGAAGATAGGCAACATATTGTTCAAATAGGTATAGAGCCACTTCGCCTTTTAGAAGCTATGCAAGCAACTGAATTATCCTATATATTCTCTCGCCTTACTCATTCATCAAACACTATATTTTTTGCAGTTGATGCTGCTAGTGGCGATATAATTATCAGCACAAATCAGGAAGTTTCTGATTTGAATTTAAGTGATTTAAATTTGCCTTATCTTGAAGAAATAGATATAGAAGAAGCTCATAATGTGACAATACTTGGTGAGCCTGGTCATTTACTACTTAAAGAGCAAGCAAATAATATTTATATTGGATATTTTGAGAATCATGCCTCAGTTTATAATTCCACTTTATTAAGTATTACTCTTTTAATTGCATTCTCTTTAGGTGTAGCTGCGCTTATTATACTTTTAATATATTTCCTTCTTGATCGTGTTGTTTTACGTGGGCTATCAGAACTCGAAAAAGGTATGGAATTAATTGCAGGTGGCGATTTAGATTATAAAATGAATGTTGCTGGCTTACCTGAATTTGAAGTTCTTAGTAGTAATGTTAATTTTATGGTAAAACGAGTGGTTGAGTCTTCTCGTAAATTCTCAACTATTTTCGATTTAGTCAACATACCAATTGCCATGTATGAATGTAAATCAAATGCTGTAATTACAACAGGTAATTTAGCAGGCATTTTGCAAATCAGCCCTAAAAAGCTAGAAAAATATTTGAAATCACCTTCAAAGTTTTTATCAAATATTGAAGAAACTATGTCACACCCTTACCATGATGAAAAGGATATATATGTTGTTTCAACACCTTCAAAAGAGCGCTTTTTAAAAATAATGCGTTATAAAGATGCTGAAAGCGATTGGGGAATAATTATAGATTCTACTGACGAAATTACTGAAAAAATTATAATTAAAAAAGAAAGAGATTTAGATTTTCTTACAGGATTATTAAGTAAGCGTGCATTTTTTGAACAATTAGAAATTCTATCTGAAAACTCTAGTAAAACAAAAAAAGCAATAGTTATTATGTTTGATCTGGATAATTTAAAATATGTCAATGACTCATGGGGGCATGAAACTGGGGATAAATTTATTCGTGCTGCAGCTGATGTTTTACACTCTTGCGAGTATGAACATAAAATTTGCTCTCGCCTTAGTGGTGATGAGCTGGCAATGGTTTTATATGATGCTAACGATTATAATAAACTAGAAATTGAACTTGGAAAAATCAAAGAGCTATTTTCTAAATCATATATTACTACTCCAACAGATATAAAACATAAAGTTAGTGCTTCAATTGGATACTCTTTATATCCTGAGCATAGTGATTCTTTTAACACTTGTCTTAATTTTGCTGATAAAGCAATGTATTCTGCTAAAAGTAAACTTAAAGGAAGCGCTGAAAAATATGAATCAAGTATTATTTATGATATCCCTAAAAAAGAATTAGAATAAATAAGTAAAAGCAAGGAAAATTTTTCCTTGCTTTTATTAATATCATATTTAACAATATCGATTTTAATTTTCTTTTAGGTAAGGAGCAAAGCTTAAAGACTACTATGTAATCACTAAAAATTGCAATAAAATAAATATCATCTATATTATATTTATACGATTATTGACAATTTTTCTTAATATGATATACTAAGTATGAAATAACTAAAAAAGGAGTGTGTTTGTGTTAAGTGTAGCGTAATTTTGATTTTATAAAAAATCAAAAATATTCAAAATATGTTTTTAATATTTAAGCGGTATTATTCCGTTTATTTAGTATACGCATTTTGGACTACATCTAATATAATCACACTTATTATTAATAGATTACTTTATTTTAAGTAAACTTTTAGTGTATAGGTGTACTATACACTTTTTTGTTGTCTAAAATAAAATAATCAAAATAAAAAACTTACGAGATTTGTAATTTTTCTCGTGAAAATCACCTAAGTTTGCCACTTAATAAACTGTAAAAAATATAAACCTCAAAGAAAGGTATAAAAAAACTATGTTAGACACATATAAAACATTAGAATTTAATAATATATTAACTAATTTAAGCGAATTTGCTTTATCTGAAAATGCAAAAGAAAAAATACTTCAACTAAAACCGTTTTTAATTGAACGTGAATGTAAAAAACATTTAAAAGATACATCAGAAGCTAAAAAAATCATTGATTATGTTGGCTCACCGCCACTTTCTACTATGGCAGAACTTGATAAAATTCTCACTCTTTGTGAAAAAGGAGCTATGCTTTCTCCTGAGCAATTATCTTCTGTTGCAGTATTTATTCACGCAACTAAAAGAATGATTAACTTTTTAAAAAAAGCAGAGCCTCTTGAAGTTAGCCTTGCTTATTATGGCATGTCTTTTATAAATTTAGAAGAGCTTGGAGAATTAATTGAATCTTCAATCGTTAATGATAAAGTTGATAGTTCAGCTTCAAGCAATTTAAAGGATATAAGAAGAAAAATCGAAAACACTCAAAGTTCAATAAAGGTAAAACTAGATGCTGCTTTACGTAGCAAAAAAGCGTATTTATCCGATAATAATATAGTAGTGCGTAACGGAAAATACGCCCTTCCTGTAAAAAAAGAATATAAAAATCAAGTTTCCGGCACAGTTGTTGATATGTCGAATACTGGCGGAACTATTTTCATCGAGCCATCTACTATTAGTAAAACTCAAACTGAAATCGAATATTTGTTAATAGAAGAAGACAATGAAGTTCGCAAAATTTTATACACTTTATCTGCTTTTGTTGATGAAAATATTGCCTCTTTAAAAACAAATATGACTTATATGGAAACACTTGATTTTATATTTGCTAAAGCTAAGTATTCTATAAAGCTTAAATCAAATGAAGTGCCTGTAAATACTGATAGAATAATTAAAATCATAAAAGGCAGACACCCTTTATTAAATGAAAATGAGTGTGTTCCTTTAGATTTTATTTTAGGTGAAGATTATTCTGGAATCGTTGTGACAGGGCCTAACACTGGTGGTAAAACTGTTTCTTTAAAAACAGTTGGCCTTTTATCTTTAATGGCTCAATGTGGCTTACATGTGCCTGCTGAAAAAGGCAGTATGCTTGCTATGAACGCAAATATCCTTTGTGATATTGGAGATGGTCAAAGTATTTCAGAAAATTTATCTACTTTCTCGGCGCACATTACTAATATTGTTGATATTTTAAAAGAAGCTACTCATGAGAGTTTAGTTTTATTAGATGAGCTTGGCTCTGGCACTGATCCTGCTGAAGGTATGGGGATTGCAGTTGCAATTTTAGAAGAACTTAGAAAAATAGGTTGTTTATTTTTAGCTACAACTCACTATCCAGAAATTAAAGACTATGCAAAAAACACCCCTGGGCTTATTAATGCTAGAATGGAATTTGATAAAGAAAATTTAAAACCATTGTATAAATTATATATTGGTGAAGCCGGTGAAAGTTGTGCTTTATCGATTGCCGAGTGCCTTGGACTTCCAAAACATTTACTTGAAATAGCTAAAAAAGAAGCATATTTTGATAAAAAAGAAACTAAAGCGGAAAGATTTATAAATTCTAGTGTAGATAAATCTCTTTATCAAAAAAAGCCTAGTAAAATAGTGAGAGATATGCCTACTCGAGTTAACGAAGTGAAAAATTTATACAATATAGGCGATAGTGTTACTGTAATAACTGATAAAACTGTTGGTATAGTTTATAAACCAGCAGATGAAATGGGAGATTTAGTAATCCAAGTAAAAAAAGAAAAAATGAAAATAAATCACACAAAAGTAAAGCTATTAGCTAGTGCCGCTGATCTTTATCCAGAAGATTACGATTTTTCAATAGTTTTTGATACCGTTAGTAACAGAAAAGCTCGCCATAAAATGACTAAAGGACATAATCCTGATTTAATTATCACCTATGACGAATTCACAAAATAAAACTAGCATTTATTCTTATATTAAAAAACCACTTAATTTTAAAATTAAGTGGTTTTTAATATCTAAATTTTATAAGCTTTGAATACAGCATATAACGCATTCTTCTAACAATTCTATATTTATTTCTTTAGTGTTAGCTGGGATAAATAAGCTATCGCAATACCCCACCTTTACGCTTTCATCATCAGCTTTAATGTTTGCGCTTCCTTTTGCAACTACAAACAGTGCAAATCTATCATCTAATTCTAATTTCACATTATCTTTAGCTGTAATTCTTGTGATTTCAAATGATGGTGCTATATCAGACGAAAGTAGTTTTTCTATTTCGTAGTTTTCTTTTTTAGTTACGCTTTTTGGCTTTACAAAAAAGTTATTTTTCACATCTTCAACTGAATATTTAGTGTAATCAAATATATCCATGCAAAATTCTATTGATTTGCCCATAAATCTTGCATTCTCTGGAACAATTATCCCTTCTCTTTCATATTCACATCTTACAACTAAATCAGATGGTTCCATAACCTCAATTAAAAATAAACCTTCGCCAATAGCGTGTGGAACACCACCTGGGATATAAATTAAGTCCCCAGCTTTTACTGGTATTTTTTCAAATAGCGAATCCATTTTTTCTATATTTTGATTTTCAACTATTTCTTTCCATTTTTCTTTATCAATTTCCTTTTGAAACCCAAGCCTTATATACGGCTGTGTATCTTCTCTTGAAGAAAGCACATAATAGCACTCAAATTTTCCGTATGGTGAATTTAAAAATTCTTTAGCAAATTCTTTAGTTGGGTGAGCCTGAGTATGAAGGCGCATAGATGAATCTATAATTTTAGTTAAAAAACCAAAATCAAGCCCATTTTTTTTATAATATTCTTCGCCTAAATAATAGTTTGGATTTTCTAATATTAAATCAGTTAAATATATTTCTTTATCATTAATATTTACTATGCTTAATCCTTCATTTTCAATAATCTCTTGCCCTGGATTTTTAGCTAACACTAATGAAGCTATCCATTCTTCTGGACGATTATCGTCTTTTGGATTTTTTATCCCTCTTATTTCTTTTAATGTTCTTCCACCATTGTAATTTCTTCTTACAAGGTTTTCATTTAATTTTATAATTTTAGGTTTCATATTTATGATTTTCCTTTCTTTAGTATTGTGATTTTATCATACGCAGTAAAAAACAATAATCTTTTAATAATACATCAAATAAAATCTCAAAACTTACTATTTGAAATTTTATATTATTTCTTTCACTTCATCATATTTATATATTCTTATCACTAGCATTATCCCTAGTATTAATGAAATAACACCAACTGCAATATTTGAAATCATAACTGCAATAGCTGCCCCTTCAATTCCAATACTTGTAAAATTTACAAAGTAAAATAATATAGGTATTCTAAATAAAAACAGTCTTGATATATTTAATATATAGCTTGCCTTTGTATATCCAAAACCGTATAAAAGCCCCATAACAGCGCTATTAATTCCAAGAGGCAGAACTCCAAATCTTTCATAATAAACGCAGGTATATATTTTTTCATAAAATTCAATATCTGTTTGAGCAAAAAGGCGAACTATATGCTCTAGATATAAACTACATAAGCTAAAGCCTATTATTGAAATAATAACATTTAAAAACAAGACAATATAAAAAACTTTTAACGCTCTTTTTTTCTTGCCTGCTCCTAAGTTTTGACTGATTATAACTGATAACACTTCTTCCATACTTTCAGTTACCGTTGTTGTGCTTGCGTTAATATTATTTGAAATACTAAGCGCACCAACTGTTGTATCGCCTAGAGAAACTGCTATACTGTTCGTTATAACTTTACCTGCACTAAATATAAATTTGCCTGAAAAAATAGGAATTGCTAGATTTCTAACAGCAACAACAGATTTTTTATCAAATTCAAAATTCTTTTTTGAAAATCTAAAAACATAATTTTTATTTGATAGTCGAATTAAGCAAAATAAAGAGATTGAAACTGTTGAAATTAAAGTTGCAACGGCAACCATATTTATCCCAAAATTAAATACTTTAACGAATAACACAGTTAATGTAATTTTAATTAAAATCTGAACTAAATTAATATAAAATATATTAATAGTTGCCCCTCTTGCTTTTTCAAAAGATAGGTATACACTATTAAAAACAGAAACACCCACCGTTACAATTTGAATAGTAAAATATATTTTAGCTATAGAAATTAAAGACTCAGGAACATTTGAAATTTGCATAATAGTTTGTGCGCCAAAAATTCCAATTAAGGAAATTATTATACCTATAATAGCAGCTAAAACAATTAATAAGTGTGATAGTTTTTTAGCTGCCCCTATATCATTTTTTCCTATAAGACGAGCAATTAAAATTGTGCACGGGATAGAAAATCCAGTACTTACAGCTTGCATAACTCCTTTAATTTGATTAGTTATCGCAACAGCAGACGCCTCCATTGCCCCTATATCGGCAATTAGAATTGAATCAATAATATTATATGAATATGTCATAATATTCATAAACATCATCGGCCCTGCTACTATTAATATAACTTTGAAAATGTCGCCATTGACTATTAAATCTCTTTTTATATCTTCTTTAGTATGCATTAATATCCTCTATTCTTTATAATTCTCTATAAATACTACAAACACTCCTTTTAAAGGAGTGTTTAATAGCATATAAAAATAAATTAAATTTTATAGTAAATCTTGCCCACCATTAATTTGGATAACTTCACCTGTAATAAATGAAGCTTGTTCGCTAGCTAAGAAAGTAATTACTTGAGCTACTTCTTCTGGTTGACCTAATCTTTTTAGTAGGATATTGTTTTTCCATGATTCAAACACTTCTGGTTTTGTTTGTCTGATAGCATCGTGGAAAGCTGTGTCGATAGTACCTGGTGATACTGCGTTTACTCTAATTTGGTATTCAGCTAAATCTTTAGCTAAAGCACGAGTTAGTAAAACGATAGCACCTTTTGAAATTCCATAAACACCAGCACCAGGACCGCCTGCATTCCAAGCAGCATTTGATGCAAAGTTTATGATTGAAGCGTTTTCACCATTTTTTAAGTATGGTATAGCTGCTCTTGAAGCAAAGAAAGCGCTATCTAAATTTAAAGCTAAAACATTTCTGTAAAAAGATGTTTCCATTTCTTCAAATCTTGAACGTCCGCCAAGACCGCCAGCATTGTTTACTAAAACATCGATTCTTCCGTATTTTTCGCCTATTTCTTTAATTCCTTTTGCTACTGCTTCTTCATCGCATACATTGAATTTTTTGTATTCACAAGGAATATTTAAAGCTTCAAGTTCTGCTAAAGCTTCTTTTGCTTGCTCATCATCAATACCATTGATAACAACTTGATAACCCATTTTTCCTAAAGCGATAGCTGTTGATTTACCCATACCTGCTGTTGCGCCTGTAATAACTGCAATTTTTTTCATAATAATACTCCTATATTTAAATTAATTTTAAAACTTGTTTATTTTTTTAGAAAATCTTCTCTACAAGGTGTAAAGATATCTAATAATACGCCTTCTTCAAGGCAAACTCCACCATGAACTATATCTGGTTGTTTATAAGTTGAATCTCCTGCTGTTAGAATTTTTTTAACTCCACCAACTTCCATTTCAAACTTGCCTGAAACAACGTATGAACATTGATCATGAAAGTGGCTATGAAGAGCTCCAACTGCTCCTTTTTTAAAGTGTATTTGGCACACCATTAATTTTTCGCTACAAGCTAATATTTTTCTTGTAACACCTGGTGCTACCTCAACTTCTTCTTGATCTTTTTCGTAAAAGAAATTTTGAATCATAATTTTTACTCCTTTATCTCTAATCTAACTTTAAAATCAACATTCTTACCACGTTCTCTAAGAAGTAGTGTTGTTCTAGTATCTGTAACAGGATTATCCATTGTTTTTAAGATATAAACTTCTTTATTTTTTGTATCAGCATAGAATGTGTTTGTTAAAGTATCGTTTTTCGCTGTTATCACTAGCGTTTGACTAGGATTTACAACTTTTTTTGTTTCTAAAATATGCTCGTAACCATTTTCTTTATATCCAAGGTCTGCATCTTCTAAAACACCATCTAAAGTAACTACATAATCACTTTCAATATGCATAGCAAAATCATAATTATGCTCTGCATCACCTTTTGCATTAAAAGTATCTTCTAAAGTGTTTTGAGTTATTTTTAAATCTCTTGTATAGAATACACCATCATAAGTGTTAGCAGTAGCTCTAACATGATTTTTACTAAATTCTAAGCATTTGCCCATTTCATAAGACGGAATATCTATACCATCACACACAACTGTGTTATGTGATAAAGTTTTTCTATGCCATTCATTACATAATCTTGCTCTATATCCAGCATTTGAGAGATCTCTACTAATACGAGTATCTTCATACACAATTTCAGTGTTCATAATATCTGGGTGAGCGTGAGATTTTGCATTTAATCCATATTTCAAGAAAACATTTAATTTATTATCTCTTAAAATTGCATAGTTTGAGTTAGGATAATTTTTTGATTCTCTTTTAACTTCTTCAAACTTTGTGTAATCATAATCAATATTAAATAATAATTTTTCAAGTGGTGTTTCTTTGTTGCAATAATATGCATCTGAAAGTGGTAGGATAGTTCTTGGAGCTTTCATATTTTCAATGAATTTTACAATATTTCCTATCTTACTATTTTCACCTAAAACTCTCGCTATTGTGTGATACTGATAGCTATAAGTTTTTAAGTTTAAGTTTGGCCAGCCATCGTTTGGATTTGGGAAAAATCCATTATCGAATGTGAATTCTGCTCCAGCTTCATACATGGAAACAATTATATCATAACATTCTTTGTCCATTTTATAATCATATAAATGAGCAAATAAGAATAAATAGCAAACGCCTTCAAGTAAAAAGTAGTTGTAGTGAGTTGAGCCTTCATACCAGAAAAAGTCTTCTGTTACGCCTTTTTTCATTTGATTATTTAAACCAAATTCGCTATTAAACGCAAAATCTACCATTTCTTCATCTTTACAAACAAAGCCCATTACACCAATAGCACAATCAGCCCAAACGCTGATATTATGAATAGCTACAACTTGTGGCTTTAATAAACGATACATTTCTTTAAACCAAGAATCTAATTTTGCTTTAAATTCAGCATCTACATCATCTGCAATTATTTCATAAGCCTGTGCTACACGAATACCGATAATAGATTCATTTAAACCTTGAGGCATTATTCTACCGCAGCCCCATTCCATAGTTTCATATGATTCATAAATATCATTTTCTTTTTTATGTAATTTAAATTCTAAATAATGATCTGCATAAAAATTAATTATTGTTTTTGTGTATTCTAAAAAGCGAGTTTCTTTAGTTACTTTATAGCAAAATGCTGAAACTAAAGCTGTTACTATGGCTTGATTTCTATAAAAATACTGCCATACTCCATCAAATATTTCGCTTTCAAATGTTTTTCCGCAAACTTCACATTTATGAACACCTTTTGTTTTGTGATTATAGATAATTCTTCCGCCATCTATATCGCAAAAATAATAGTGTCCCCATTTACTGATAATAGCAGGATCATCTTTAAAACTAGACATGAAATCATCGACTTCATTAATCATTGTATTAAGATTTTCTTTATTTTCTTTTACCGATTGCATTAATTCGATAAATTTATCATTAACATATTTCATTTATATCCACCACCAGTCATTTTCATTAATTTTAATTGCAAAATCTTTTTGCACATCAATATTATGCTTTTTACAATCATTTGCAGTTAAAACTTTTATTGTATCTTCTTTTGTTGTTATAATTATCATTCCATTATCATTTAAAATTTTGCAATCTTTATTTAAATGAATAATTTCTATAATTCTTTGCTGTTTGCAAGGAGTTTTTGATAGAGTTTGAGTTGTGTTAATATCAACTACACAAACTTTATCTGGCTCTTGAGTTGTCATAACAGCTGTGATTTTTTGCTCATATTGTTTGCTAGTTATTTCATCATCACTATAAACAAAGTATGCAGCTTCATCTTCGCCCATAGGCATTGTGTAAGAGTTTGCTGATTTTTCTAAAAGCATTTTTTCAGTATTACACACTAATGAATATGTATGATTTTCATCACTTTTCATATTATTAAGCATCAAGATAAAATCTAATTTTTCGCTAGTTATTATAGTTCTTGAAACTTCATTCATTTTTAATTTTTTAGGATATATGCCAGTGTTATCAGCTTTATAGCATATATAATTTTTATCTAATTCTAATTTTTTTAAAGTGCCAACATATTCTTTAGCAACTTCACTAGATTCTTGAGTTTTTATACGTTCTTTATAAGATGATGTATAAACATCATTTGCATTTTCAATATCTGTATATAAATCATCAACTAATATAACGCTATGATGAGTTGGCATTATATTTCTATTGTAGCCGTCTTCTCTTGTAAAATAATTTCTACCATTTGAAAAAACATAAGAAAGATTATCAGGATGATGATGGCTTAATGAAAGCTCCATACCCTCATATTTTTCACTGTGAAAGCCTTCCCATTGCTTTTTACCACCAGGCTCTGAGCATTTAAAAGAAAATGCTCTTGCATCTTCGTTAAAACTGCTTCTTATTGACACTAAACCAAGATCTTCAAAATAATATTCTTTAGAAAGATTATTTAGATTTTCCTCTTTAACATCTTCTTTATAAAACAGTAGTTCTAAGCCAGCTTCTGGAAGTATCCCAGGTTTTACTTTACTTTCGCTCGCTTCTTCATCTATATATTTATCTAAAACTAAATTTGCAAAAGTTTGAGCATATCCATTATTATATTCAGCCGCAACTTTATAGTAAACTGCTGGAACATGACAGCTATGTCTATCATGGCAATCGCCAAAATCTGTTTGTAATGCTAAACTACCGCCACTTTGATATAATCTATAATAAAATGTGTTTTCTAAATATTTTGAAGTTTTAAAAAAATCTATTCCTTCACGCTCTTTAACTAGATGTGCATATATAAACAGCCACATCCCGCCGTATCTCCAATAAGTTACGCCTTCGTAATTTGAGCCATCTTCTGGCATTAATTCAAAAACACTTTCAAAGTTTTCTATTGCAAATTTGTAGTATTCTTCACATTTATTGATATGTTTTTTTAATACATATCCTGCTGTTGCTAGTCCGTTAAAATTAATCCAGTTATGGTTTTGGCAGTAATTAACAGTCCAGCCTTTTTTATTCGCTTTTGCATAATCGTATATGATTTTTGCATGGTGTTCGATTTTAGCTAAAATTTCTTGTTTTTCTTCTTCGCTTAAATAATCAGCTATCCAATCATATCCTAAAGATAATCCCCATAAAATCCATGAGGCACTTAAATCAAGATTTACTAAATGTGCATTTCCCCATTTTTCATAACCTAAAACTGCTTTAATAAATCTTTTTGCTTCTAAAAGCATATATTCTTCATTAGTTAATCTATATCCTAAAGCTAGATTAAATATTGCTATACCCATATAAGTACTACTCGTTGGAGGGTGCTCTTTTGGCAGTGAAATCTCTTTTAATCTTTCACATTCTTTTACTAGCCTGTTTATATGTTTTTTATTTGTATTTTTATAATTATCTAAATCACCAATAAAAACTAATTTTTCTTTCATAATTTCCTCGCTTACTCTTTTGAAGAGTCTATTGCATTTAAAATAGTGTCTTGCACACCCTCACTTAAAACATAAAGGCTTACAAAGAAAACACTAAATAATATAGGCTCACCTGGAACTATAACTGTTCCCTCTACTGCTCCTGTTATTGCTACTAAGAACGTATTTCCTATTTGATAAATTAGATAAACTAATATAACTAATACTAAACATCGAGCAACTTCTCCAAGAGATGCTAACACATTTTGAATTACAGTACGGTTAAAATACCTTTGATTTATAACTTTCCCTCTTCTTTGTATTGTAAACATGCTATGCATAATAGGATGAAATATAAAAATATTACCAAGCCCTATTCCTACCCCTAAAAAGAAAATCAAATCTATCGGGCTTGATGTTGCTCCAACATTTGTCCCAAAGCCAATAAAGAAATAAGCAGCTCCAACAAACCACCATCTAAGAATATTAGCTTTAATTCTTTCTTTTCTCAGGTTTTTATCTTTTGGCTGCTTATCCATATTTATTACCATTCCTTATTTTAAAGTTTTGTGTGTTTTATACAATTTATTAAGTGATAAACTTTTACTACTCTTTCACCCACAAAAGCACAAAATCTAGAGTTTAAAATAATTTCAAACTTTATTTTTATTTAACTTCTTTTGCTTTTTTTGTTTTTTTAACTTTATTTATTACGCTCATAGCAATTATTCCTACTAAACATAACGCGTATAATGAACACATCAACATACCAAAGTTTATTCCAGCTGCAACAACATCATGATTTCTTAATGAAGCTTGATAATATAAAGCATAAAGCATTATATTAATTAAATAATATCCAAATCCTACTGTAACTGCTAAAGCTCCAGCTGTGAATAATGTTTTTTTAGCACTAACTCCATCCATACGAGTTGCCCCGAATAATGAAACTAATCCGCTTAAAATAAAGCAAAACATAATAAATCCACAGATTTGATCTTCAAGAAGTAGTATTGCGTTATTATAAGTTGGCATCCATATCATATTTGAAACAGCCACGCACATTATAGCAAGTTTTATAATTCCTAAAAGAGAAATGCTTTCAAGAAAATATTTGAATTTACTTGATTTGTTTTCAGTTAATTTTTCCATAAGGCTATTTCCTTTCAATCATTATTTTTTCTTCGCTTTTTATATCAAAAAAGTGTGCTTGTTTCATATTAAAAACGACATCATATTTTTCTTTTTTAAGATCTACACTTTTACGAGTTATCGCTCTTATACCAACTTCTCCCATTAATAAAGACAAGTTTGAATAATCTCCGCAAAATTCACTGTTTTCAGCGTCTAAAATTATGCTATCATCAGTCTTTTCATCAACTAATATAACAGCTTCTGGACGTATTCCCAGCACAATTTCTTTATAGCCTTTTAAAGCTTCTTTTTGCTCATCAGTTAATAAGAATTTATTGTTTTTTGTGCAGAAATATTCACCAATAATTTCGCCTTCTATTAAATTGATAGGAGGAGTTCCAATAAATCCTGCAACAAACATATTTTTTGGATTTTGATATATTTCAGCCGGTGTTCCGATTTGTTGAACAACACCATCTTTTAACACAACTATTCTAGTTGCCATAGCCATAGCCTCAACTTGGTCATGTGTTACATAGATAGTTGTAACGCCGAGTTCCCTTTGTAATTTAACTATTTCAATACGAGATTGATTTCTTAATTTTGCATCTAAGTTTGATAGCGGTTCGTCCATTAAAAACACTTTAGGTTTTCTAGTTATTGCACGTCCTAGTGCAACACGTTGTTTTTGTCCACCTGATAACTGGCCAGGTAGTCTATTTAGATATCCATCAATTCCTAGCATTTCAGAAATCGGCATAACTTTTTCATGAATATCTATTGGATCTTCATGACGAACTTTTAAACTCATACCCACATTATCATAAACTGATAAATTACCGTATAAAGCATAGTTTTGGAATACAAAAGATATATTTCTATCTTTTGGTGCTAGATTATTAACTTCTACACCATCGATAGTTAAACTACCACTTGTAATTTTTTCAAGGCCTGATACCATTCTTAATATTGTGGATTTACCACAACCTGATGGACCTACGAAAACGATGAATTCACCTTCTTCAATTTCTAAATTAAAATCAAAAACTGCTTGCACGCCGCCGTCGTATATTTTATTGATATTTTCAAATTTTATTGTTTTCATATAGCACCTTTTTCTTTAAAGCGTTCTCTTTTAGCTATGCTTTTATAGCTATTTAAACAGCCTAAAACTAAAAATAAAATAGTTGCTCCTGAGGAAGCATAAATTGTTAATAATTCCCCTGTTGGCATTATAAAAAACGGTAGAAGTAAAAATACTCTTAACACCAAATATCCAGCTAGATAAAACCCTATCATAGTGAATTTCTTACTATAAACATTAAGTTTAATCGCCGTTGTAAATAATAAAAATAATATACCTATATTCGCCATTGTAACAACACCCATTTTATAACTTACATCCATTTCAGAAAGTGTAGTAACAACATAAATAAACTCAGCTGCAATAGCTAAAAGCACTAATGTGTATGCTACTGAATTTTTTCGATAAAATGATATTTCAACTAATTTTTCTGCTCTGTTTTCTTTATTATCGATTTTACTCATGCCGCTTCACCTCCGAAAAGTTTTTTGTATGTGCGATGATTGTTAAATAAGCACGCTGCATATAAAGCTGTAAATATTGTTTGAATAGCATATATTATTGTTCCTATTTCAAACGTTCTCATTTGTAGAATATGCTCACTTCCGCCTTCTTTTGAAAGGTTAGAAAAGTCTAAAACTGTATACATATCACCTAAAACTTGCAATTGAGTTATTGCAAAAATAGAAAATACTGCAATAAAAAGTAGTGGTATTATTAACATGATTAGTGCAAATCTATCTGGAACATATTTTTTAATTTGTAAAAATACACTCATAATAAAAACTATAACTCCAAATACTGCAACTGCTAGTATAGTTTTATTAAAACTTTGCATTGCTATATCATGAAAATGAGTAATTGCTTCATTTTCTTTAAGCATTAAGCCAAAAAGCTCGGCGAAGTCTGTCATAAATCCTAATGCATAAATAACAGTTACTATTTGCATTATAAAAAACAGATTATAAAATAATTTTTGAATTTTCATATTTTTTTTCATATTACACCTACTTAATTTATAGGGGGATAATATCCCCCCATAAACATATTTATTTTATTCTCCAGTCATTACGTCATATGCATTTTGATATGTTTGAACGTAAGTTTCTAGTCCTGCTGCTTCAAAGTATGCTAAGTAATCATCATAGCTTGAAGGAACAGCTGCACCTTCAGGAGCATTTCCTAATGTTGTAAAGCGAATTGTATTAAATACATATTCTAATACTTCTTCACTTGCTATTTTAGTTTCTGTGCCGATAGTTTCTGTTTGACGCTCAGTTAAAGAGAATATTGTTGGCACGATTTGATAGTAGTAATCATTGTTACCAGCTAAGCCTTCGCCTGCGTATGAAGGGTAGTTAATTGTTGAATTGCTAACTAATTCCCAAGCTGCAAGACCTCTTTCACCTGTGTTTTGATATTCAAAACCGATTTCTTTTTGGTATCCGATTGGCATTAAGCTTCCTAACCAGTCACGTTGGAATGATGATAAGTCACCATTAGCAACTTCAGCACAAGTTTCAAGTACCCATTCTTCGTATAATGGATATTCAACACCGTCTGGTCCTAGGAAAGTTTCTGTTTCTGAAATATCCATTGGTAAACCGTAGTTTTGAACCATTGAACCTTCTTCTGTGAAGTAGAAATCAAATAGCTCGCAAGCTTTTAATATTTCTTCTTCAGTTGAACCAGCTACTGAAATTGCCCAGCCATCTGGTTTTATAGCACGAGTGTTATCAATGTAGTATTGCCATACGCCGTTAACTTCTGATACTGGAGGCAGCATAGCTTGTGTATCGTCATTTAAGCTTTCGTTTGTTGAAGAAGCTATCCAGTCGTATGTCATGTAGCCATAGCTTGGATTATCTTCAGCATCATCTGTTCCCCAAAGTGTTGAACGGAAGTTATCTGTGTTTGTTAAATCAAACATATCTGTGTAGAATAGATCTTCTGCAAATAAATCTGACATATGTAGTAAAACTTCATATAATTCTTCTTCTGCATAAGTGTAAACTAAATCGCCGTTTTCATCAAATGCCCAACGTGATGTGTATGAGTCTGTACCATGTACACGAACACCATCAAAGTATGTAGCAAATCTTAATAGATCTTCACGATATCTTGAGTGACGAGTAAAGAATGGCCAAACTTCATCTGCATTTCCTTCAGATAAAATTGTTGGGTTTGCTTTAATTACACGGAATAAAGCTACTAATTCATCTATATCGTAAGCTGCATTTTCGCCAACGAATAATTCTGATGGATTTTCATATTCATAGTTTGCATTAATATAATCAACTAAAGCTGTTGCTAGAGTTTTACCATTTTTAACTGGTAAAGCATTTTGAATTTCAATTATGTTTTCATCTGTTGCTTTTGTAATTGTAACGCCTTCCATTGGTGAAACAGATCCGCCGTTTTCGCCAGTTCTTACGTTATCTCCAACATAGAAACCTTCATAGTAAGTTGTGAATTCTTCTGTGTCGTAAGCTGCATCTGGATTATCTAAAATCATTGCTGGCCATGATTCACGAGCAATTACTTGTCTTGCAGCATTTCCTATTTCAGCAACGTAAGGAACATAGTAGATATGTCCGTCGTATGCTGTGATAGCTGAAGCTATTGATGGGTTTTCTTCTAAGTAAACTTGGAAGTTTGGCATATTTCCAGCTTCAATCATATCTGATAAAGATACAAATTTGCCTTCTGCACCATAGTTCATTAGTGATTCACCTACACTATTACCACCGTAAATGTTTGCATCAGCAAAATTTGTAGTAGAAGCAGTTGCGATCATTTCGCTTGCGCTTGCATCTTGAACTGTAATGTCTGTAAATTCAGAGTTGATGCGTTCTGCAACATAGCTCCAAACTGGTTTTAACATACCTGATGATACAACTGAACCATCTGATAATGTTAATGGTGTACTTTGATTGTAAGTCATTGTACGAGATTTGTTACCATAAGCAAGGTTAAATGTTAACGGAACAAATTCTCCTGCTTCTGTTGTTTGTGTTGTTTCTGTTGTTTCTTCTGTTGTTTCTGAAGTAGGTGCTGAAACGCAACCTGTTAAAGAAGATACAAGCAGTAACGACGCTAGGATAAGTGCTAAAATTCTTTTCATGATAAGCCTCCAATTTTATTGTTTATAGTTTAGCCTTTTACGCCACCCATATTTACACCACGCGTGAAATATTCTTGGATAAAAGGGTAAATTACTAATACAGGAATAATTGAGCAGATTATAATCGCATAAACTAAGCTGTCTGCTGCATAATCTAACACAATCGGGGATTCTTCATAAATCCTTTGGAAATTTTCAATTAATTGACGAAGATAAACTTGTAAGTTTTGCTCATAAGGATTAACTATAAGCATTCTTGACCAGTAGTATCCGTTCCATCTACTAACTGCATAAAATAAAGTTACTGTTGCTATTGATGCTTTTGACATCGGTATGTATACTTTTCTAAATAATTGAAATTCATTTGCTCCATCAACCGTTGCAGCTTCTGCGATTTCTTTTGGTATACCTGAGAAGTAGTTTCGAAGTAGAATAATATTATAAGCTTGTATTCCAAAGGCAAATATTATTCCCCATCTATTATCAACTCCCATTTCTTTATAATTTAAATATAAAGGAATCATACCAGCTGAAAACCACATTGTGAAAACTAGAAAAAAGTTGAACTGTCTTCTAAAAAGTAAATTTGGCTTTTGTAGGGCATATGCTCCTGTTAGAGATACTGCCATACTAAACGCTGTACCAATTGTTGTGTAAAATAATGTGTTTGCATAGCAAATCCAGAACCCTTTATCTAAAAGCACCATTTGATATGCTTGAAAAGTTACGTCTTTTGGCATTAAAAGTATAGATCCACTTTCATAAGCCACCTTACCACTAATTGAAACGCTAAATGCGTATAATATCGGATAAAGTGTTAGTAGTGCAAAAACTATAACTAGCACATAAGCAACAACTTTGAAAATTATTTCGCTTTTCGTTAATCTTTCCATCTATATCTCTCCTACCAAAGTGATGTTTTAGATATATTTCTACTAATTGCATTAGCTGCAATTACTAGAGAGAATGCTATAAGAGAGTTAAATAAACTCGCCGAAGCACCTATACCATAGTTACCTAAAAGAATACCTATTCTTTGCTCAAATGTTGATAACACGTCTGCCGTTGCATATATATTAGCATTGTAAAGAAGAATTACACGCTCATATCCAATTGATAGCATATTACCAATTCTCATAATTATCATAATAATTAATGTTGGTGCCATTCCAGGAAGAGTTACATATCTTATCTCCTGCATTTTATTACCGCCATCAACTTTTAATGCCTCATAAAGTACTGGTGAAATACCCATTATAGCCGCAAAATAAACTATCGAGCTATATCCTGATTCTTTCCATATACCAGTAATAATGTATATCGGCCTAAAATAATTTGACTGCTGGATAATTTGAGCACCTTCTTGCACAAGTCCTGTATCATATAGAATTTGTGCTATAATACCTGTTGACTGTACACCAGTGTAAACAAGCATTAAAACTATACCAGTTATCGTAACCTCAGCTAAGAAGTGAGGTAAATATGTAAGTGTTTGAGCTATTTTTCTAACGCTCCCTATTCCTATTTCACTAAATAGTAACGCTAGAATAATTGGTATTGGGAACCCAAAAACTAAGCTGTAAGCACTTATTACAAATGTATTTCTAAACGCTTGCCAAAACTCAACTTTATATATTCCATTAACAATATTTTCAAAGTTTGTAAAGCCGCTAAATTCACTGCCCCAAATTCCTAAGCTTGAATCAAATCTTTCAAAAGCTATTATTAAACCAGTCATCGGCTTGTAAACCCACATTAATAGCCAAATAACTAGCGGTAGTAAAAGAACATATATACGCCAATCTTTTACTAAAGCCCTTATTATCTTTTTAGATTGACTTTCCCTCATTTTAACTGTATTATTTTCCATCGTTTGTCCCTTTCAAAGAAATTAATTGTTCTATATCCACCACAAGACCATTAACTCGTGACAATACCAAAATAACTATAATATCAATTATCATTGATAAAAAAGATGTTGCAAAGACATCTATAGGCCCTGTAATTTCACTAGTTAAAATGAAAATCGCTATTCCTTTACCTATTGCTAAAGAAACGTATGAGGCTACTATAAATCCAATTATTCTATACCATTTTTCTGCTATATAATTTGGAGCTAATTTTGAATAAAATATCGTTGGTATAATTAAACACATATCCCCAATAACACCAAAAATCAAAAATTCAGGCATTGATAGATTTGTAAATAATACGCTTCCAACTGCAGCTATAAAAACAGCAAGACTACCTTTAGTTTTCCATCTAATTAATGTTATTAATAAGATAGCTGTTTTTAGACTATAAAAAAAACCGCTGCTAAGCTCTGCAAAAAAATATTCACTTATAAAAATTGCTATTAAAGAAAGCAAGCCGAAAAACACTGTGTCAATCCTTCTAAACTTTTCCATTCTGTTATTCGCCTCCTGCTTAATTCATATATATGAACCGAGTTTTTAGTTTGTTTGAAAAAATAATAGCAATTAAATTTAATTTTATTCATATATATGAACAGAGTTTTTAATGTGTGTTAAAAAAATAAAGTCTGAATTTCTCAAATTCCTCTTTGACTTAAAATTAAATTAATTGCTGTTTTAATTATATTGCTATTCAATTGGCTTCTTGACTTTTTTAAAAAAGTTTATATATATAAACTTCGTTTACGCTAGTTTGTAAAATAAAAGATAATTACTCTCTTGAATAATTACACCATTTACACATAATATACTGCATTGATAAACTTTTGTCAATGCAGTATATTAAATTCTAGTATTTTGCACAATTATCTGTATCCTAATTTGTTAGATATTTCAAAAGCAGCCTCTTTTAGCTCTCTAATTTGCTCCTCTACGTCTTCTCCTTCTTTGTACATATCTGATAAAGAAATAGCCGCAATAACCTTTTTTGTGTAATCAAATATTGGAGCTGCATAACACATCATATGTTCATAATTTTCTTTTATATCTAATGCGTATCCATTTTTACGAACAGTGTTAAGTTCTTCTATTAATTCTTCTTTAGAAGATATTGTGTACTCAGTTAACTTTTGAAAATTAACTTTTGATAAAACTTTATCTAGTTCTTCCAAAGGTAAATTAGCTAATATTACTTTTCCTAAAGCAGTAGAATGCGCTATTTTTCTTGAGCCTAATTCGCAAGAAGCAAGTTTTGCATTAGAGCTTTTAAATTTTTGAAGATACACAATACTTGTTCCATCTAAAACGCCTACAAATGCAGTTTTACCATATTTTTCAGCTAATGGATTTAATAATGTTGAAGTTTCTCTAGTTATATCCATGCTAGTTGCATACTTCATTCCTAAAGAAAAACTTTCAATACCGATATGATATTTTTTATCATTTTCTGGATTTGTCATTATGTAATTCATCGAAAGTAATGTTTGTATTATTACAAACGCACTACTTTTTGGAATATCAAAATAATCTACAATATTTTGTAGTGTAACTCCTTGTGGATTATCTCCGATATACTTTAGGATTTCTAACCCTCTTTGCATAGTCCTATTCATCTTGCACCTCTAATATTTACAAAATTTCTTATATATGAACTTAGTTTATATTTATATAATAAATAATTTTAATATAAATGTCAATATATATAACGCAATATATTATTCTTTTTTAACAACTTTAAATTTATACTTTTTTATTTATAAAAATTCTATGCCTGCTTTTGGTTTTAAAATATTTTCAATACTATTTATTTTCTCTATGTGTTTACTGCTATACTCTCTATATTGTAATGGCGACATACCTACTGTTTTTTTAAACGCTTTAGAAAAATAATTTCCACAAGAATATCCAACAAGCCCTGCTATGCTATCAACTGAAAAATCACTGCTTTCTAAGTGTCTTTTCGCCATTGATATTCTTACTAAAGATAAAAATTTCCCAGGTGATATGCCAACTTCTGATTTAAATTCTCTTATTAAATGATGCTTTGTTATACTTAAAATATCTGCTAACTCTTCAATGCCTGAAATTATCGCATATTCATTACTAATTAACTCAATTGCAACTTTTGACAAAGATAAACTCTTATTATTATTTAATATTTCTTCTCTATTCATATTCCACCTCAGTTTAAAATATCAACATTTTACCTTTTTTTATCACTTTTTATATCTTATATCAACATTTTACCCTTGAAATATCATATTGTCAAGTGATAAACTAATTTTAAAGTAATGTTAGTATTTAACATTTTATAAATTTGTTAATTAAATAAGGAGATTTTAATATGGCACATATTTCATTAAAAAATATTTATAAAGTTTATGATGGCGATGTAACTGCTGTTGATAATTTTAATTTAGAAATTGAAGATAAAGAGTTTATAATTTTAGTAGGTCCTTCTGGATGTGGTAAATCTACAACTCTTCGTATGATAGCTGGTCTTGAAGATATTACAAAGGGCGAATTATATATAGGCGATAACTTAGTTAATGATATCGAGCCTAAAGATAGAGATATCGCTATGGTTTTCCAAAACTACGCTCTATACCCTCATATGACTATTTATAAAAATATGGCTTTCGGGCTTGAGCTTAGAAAAACACCAAAAGATATTGTTGATCAAAAAGTTAGAGAAGCTGCGAAAATATTAGATATAGAGCATTTATTAGATAGAAAACCAAAGGCTTTATCGGGCGGTCAGCGTCAACGTGTTGCTTTAGGGCGTGCAATGGTTAGAAATCCTGCAGCATTTTTATTAGATGAGCCTCTTTCAAATCTTGATGCAAAACTTCGTGCTTCAATGCGTGCTGAAATAACTAAATTACATAAAAAACTACAAACTACTTTCATTTACGTTACTCACGACCAAACAGAAGCTATGACAATGGGCGATAGAATAGTTGTAATGAAAGACGGATTTATTCAGCAAGTTGATACACCGCAAAATTTATATGAACTACCTTGCAATAAGTTCGTTGCTAGCTTTATCGGTTCACCTCAAATGAACTTTATTGATTGCAAAATTGAAAAGCAAGGCAATGACTACACTGCAAACTTTGAAAACTATTCTTTAAAAATTCCTAGCGAAAAAACTGCTAATGGAATTTTCGAAAAATATGTAGGTAAAGAGGTTACAATGGGAGTTCGTCCTGAGCATATTCATGATGATGAAGAGTTTTTATCAGAAAATTCCGGTTTGCATATAACAACAAAAGTTGATATTGCTGAATTAATGGGCGCTGAAATTTATGTTTATTTAACAATTGCTGGTAATAATATTATCGCAAAACTTCCTCCTCGCTCAATTTATAAAACTTTAGATGATATTACAGTTGCATTTGATATGAGTACTGTTCATTTCTTTGATAAGGATACAGAACTTGCAATCCGTAATTAAATTTAATACACTAATTTAATATTTTATCTATTATCTTGTTTTGAGATAATAAAATAATAAAACAAGATTTTAAATACCTAAAACAAAATGATAGTAGACACTAAAATGTCTGCTATCATTTTTGATTTTTATAATAGTTTTAGCTTTACTATATAATATTAAACTCTCTCTACGCTTCCACCTAGTTTTATGTCAAATGGAAATTCTATCTTAATTGGAAGTTTATGAACTTTATTTATGCGACTAAGTAATATTTGTATTGCCATTTTCCCCATCTCTTCTTTTGGTATATTAATACTTGTTAAAATAGGATCTATATATGATGCCATTTGTATATTATCAATACTAATAACAGAAATATCTTTAGGCACTTTAAGCCCCATTTTACTGATAGCTTTTATAACACCAATAGCCGTAACATCATTACAACAAAAAATAGCTTTAGGATATATATTAGTTTCGAGTAATTTAAGCATAGTATTGTATCCACTTTCCATAGATAATGGACACTCCAGTATAAAACTTTGATTAATTTCAAGATTGTGTTCATTTAAAGAATCGATAAACCCACTATATCTAACCTCGTTTTGAATTTCTCCGATATAACCAATTTCTTTATGCCCAAGACTATACAAATACTCAACTGCCTTTTTAGATACTGAATATCCATCACATATAATTTGATCAATAGGATCACTTGTAGAATTAAGTGCGACTATGATAATATTTTTAAATTTACTGCGTATAAAGCTCATATGTTCAGGATTGCATCTACCTAAAATAATCAAACCATCTAAATTGCTATGCGATAAAAGGTCAGCAGAAGATGGATGAAATAGCTGATTAAAAGACATAGCGAATTTTATAAAACAGCCTTGCTTAAAAGCTTCCATTTCAATAGCTCTATAAATTGCATTAAAAAATGGATCACTATTAACGTCAATCGAACGCCCAAAAACGCATGCAATATTTTTAATTTCATTAGTATTTTTGCTACTAGCATTATTCATTTTTAAATTTTGCGCATTTGTATTTGGGATATATCCAGTTGCATTAACAGTATCCCAAATTTTATCGCGCACATCCTGACTTGCGCATTTAGTGTCATTTTTATTTACAACACGAGATACCGTAGACACTGAAACACCAACTATTTCGGCAATTTTTTTTAGAGTCATTAAGTTTACTCCTACATTAATATTTTACTTAATTATACTATAATTTTAGTCAATATACAATAATTCTACTAAAATCCAGATAATTAACCTAAATATTCTTCAATGATGTTTATGTATTCGTCTGGATAAAATCCTATTTGCCCTGTAAATCTAGTTAATGCAATTAATCCGCCATCTATTTCCTCGATTGAAGCTAGCATTTTAGCATTATCAACTTTAAGTCCGCCACCATAAACTACTTTAATATCTGGATAAATTGATTTTATAAATTGTGCAATTTTTGTAATATACGGCTTGTCTGCAGGAGTTTTTCCAGGACCTATCGACCATACAGGCTCATATGCAATAGTAACTTTTGATAAATCAACATCTTTTAAGCCTTTTTCAAGTTGAGTTCTTAACACATTTTCAAAATCTGATTGCTCCTCTGAAGTTTCGCCGATGCAATACAGTACATCAAATCCTTCATTTATAGCACTTTTAATTTTTTTATTAAAAATTTGATTTACAACAGTTAAATCCGCATTATTTGCATAAGATAACAGCTCTTTATGATAATTTCTTTCTTCACAATGCCCTATTATAGTAGCTTGTGCACCGCAAAGTTTCATAGATTTTGCTGTTCTAAGAGTTGTGAATGCACCAAAATTGCCTTTTTCTACTGTGTCTTTTTCATAAATACTTTGGCAACCGATTTTTAAGTTCGGATTAGAATTTGCATTACTTGCATTAATAATATGAGCTTCTGGGAAATACATAGCAAATGTAGCCTTATCTTCAAAACTATTCAATTTACTTTGAGTGTTTTCTACTATAAATGTTGCCCAATCTTTAACAGGTGCTATGCTGTTAACACCATTTAATTCGCTTGTAATATCAAATCTTTTAAGGTTTAGGTATATAGATTTCATAATATTCTCCTCTTATTTAATTTATTTTGTAATTATAGTTTGCACGAGTTAGTTAATTAATTCAATATAAATATACACAAACGTTTGCGTATAAAATTCATAATTTTCATAAAAAAGAAAGTGATTATATAGTAATCTTTATTAATTGAATATCAAATTCATTTATACAAATATAGATTAATAACTTATTTTTAAGCATTATGCACAACCAAAATGCTATTATTGCATTAAAAATAAATAAGCAAACGTTTGCTTTAAAATTGCTACTTATTTCAAAAAAACCGTGCTATAATTTGTTTATCAAATTAAATATTACATTAAGGAGAACAAAAATGAAAGTTGCATTAGAATATGGTCACGGCACGGTAGACGTAACATTACCAGATGATACAACCGTATTTATTCCAGGCGAAACTGTGAAAGATCCCGATTTTATACCTACTGATAAGATTAAAGAGGAAACTTTAAAATCTTTAAGAAATCCTATTGGAATGGAGCCTTTAGCAAAACTTGCAAAACCAGGTAATAAGGTAACAATTATTTTCCCTGATAGAGTTAAAGGCGGAGAACAAGAGACATCACACAGAAAAGTTTCTATAAAACTTTGTTTAGACGAGTTATATAGTGCTGGAGTTAAAAAAGAAGATGTTTTACTTATATGTTCAAACGGATTACATAGAAAAAACACTGATGAAGAAATTCGTGGTGTTTTAGGAAATGATCTTTTTAATGAGTTTGCTCCAACTGGTCAGATTATAAACCACGATTCTGAAGATTATGATAATCTTATTGATTTAGGTTTAACTGAATCAGGAGATCCTGTTATTATGAATAAATATGTTTATGATAGTGATATTGCAATACTAATTGGACACTCTCAAGGAAATCCTTACGGTGGTTATTCTGGTGGATATAAACATTGTTCAACAGGTATCACTCACTGGAAATCAATTGCTTCTCACCATGTGCCAAAAGTTATGCACAGAGAAGACTTTACTCCTGTTAACTCAAAATCACTTATGCGAAATAAATTTGATGAAATTGGAATGCATATGGAAGAAAAAATGGGCAAAAAATTCTTCTGCTGCGATGCTGTTTTAGATTCAGTTTCTCGTCAAATCTCTATATATTCAGGCTACGCTTATGAAATGCAAAAAAAATGCTGGGACGTGTCAGATACTCGTACTTTCGTTCCTTTTGCTGAAAAAAAATATGATGTTATGGTATTTGGTATGCCTCAATTTTTCCACTATGGCGATGGTATGGGAACAAATCCAATTATGCTTATGCAAGCTATTTCTGCTCAAGTTGTTCGCCATAAACGTGTTTTGTCCGACAACTGCGTAATTATTTGCACTTCACTTTGTAATGGATTTTTTAATGATGATTTATGGCCATACTTGCGCCCACTTTATGATTTATATCAAAGAAACGAAATGCAAACTTTACCAGATTTAAATAGATACGGTGAATATTATGCAACTAACGAAGAATGGGTTAGACAATACAGATATACAAATGCTTTCCACCCATTCCACGGTTTCTCAATGATTTCTTCGGCTCATATTGCTGAAATGAACACATCTGCAATATATCTTTGTGGAGCAAAAGAGCCAGGTATCGCAAGAGCTATGGGGCTTAAAACTAGAGCTACTGTTGAAGAAGCTTTAGAACATGCAAAAAAACATATAGTTGGAGAAAAGCCAAATATTTTAGCATTACCTTTAGCGTTTAAACGTTCTGCTGTTCATCTTATGATGAAAGGTGATAACCCACACGTTAGTAGATAATTAAAAACAGAAAGCTTACAGGATAAATCCTGTAAGCTTTTTTAATTTAATAATTATTATTTATTGTTTTTTCTAAAATCACTTGGCGAACAATTTTCGTGTTTTTGAAAAATTGCAGTAAAATAACTAGCCGAATCAAAGCCTAATTTTTTAGCTATATCAACAATATTTAATGAATCATTTAATAAAAGTTGTTTTGCATAGTTGATTTTTACATTTTTAACATATGTAGTAACGTTTTCGCCCACTTCTCTTTTAAATAATTTTGATAAATATGTTGGACTTGCATTCACATAAGCTGCAATATCATTTAACAAAATAGGCTCTTTATAATTATTCATAATGAAATCTATACTGTTTTGCACAACCGGTGAAAATTTAGTATTGCTTTCAAGATTTTTTATTTTTTCAATTAGCAGCCGTGTTTTATCTCTAAAATCAGAAAAAACTAAAGTCTTTTCCAAATCCTCTATATTTTTATAAATATCATCTGAAATATTAAAATTCTTAGCTTCAACTTTACTAACTAGGGATATGAAAATATATTCAACTAGTTTAAAAACTTGCTTTTGTGAAAAAACTTGCTCAAAATTACAGTTATCTAAAAACATCATTATCTTTTCACTTATCACAACATAGTTTTCAGTGGAAATATCCGTAGAAAACTCTTCATAAGGAATAGAGCGCTTAAGATTTGTTTTAGCAAAATCTGAAACATCATCCCAATATATTGAGGAATTTTTCCCAGTATAAAACTTTTTATTTAATGCAATTTTAGCCTCTGTCATAGCTTGATTAATATTATTGAAATCGCTAGGGGAACTAATCCCCACAGAACAAGGAGTAAAGCGCATTGATACTTGGCTTTTAAGCCTTGTTACGATATGTCTGTATGAATCAAGTTGCCTTTCAAGTGGAATCGCAATATACAATATATCTTTATACTCTGTACATAAAATTTTGCTATAAAGTTCTTTTAAAACTTGATAAATATCATACATGTTTTCACTAACTGTTACAGTTGCATCATCAAAGCTTAATGCGATAACAATAACCTTTTTATTATCGTCTTCTAAAAATTCTAAAATTTCTAAAGGAGCGTTGTTAATATCTAATTTGTCTAAAAAGAAATCTCGAGTGTCACGTATTATTTTTTTTAAATCATTTGCATATAGTAAAGTTGTTGTGTCTATTTCTGATTTAACATCTAATAAAGCTTTTAAAAAATCGGTTTTATTTGTGTTAAGTTTTACAAGATAATTTGAAACTTTTAATTCAATAGCTTTTTTTGCATAGGAAAAATCATCAAATGAGCTCATAATTATCACTTTTATATTAGGAAATTCTTGAGAAATTATTTTAGTGAGTTCGAGTCCGTCCATATCTCTCATTTTAATATCAGTAACAACAATATCGGGGTTTTCTTCATAGCAAATTCTAAGTGCGTCACTTCCTGAAGTGGCTTTTCCAATTAAAGAAAAACCGTTTGCGTCCCAATCTATCATCATTTCCATACTATCTAATAAAATCTTCTCGTCATCAACTATTAAAACTTTCATCACTACCCCCCTTTATAATTGGTATAATTAAATTCACACATGTTCCTTTGTTATTTTTGCTTTCAAAATACATATCAACATTTTTGTTATTATAGTAAAATTTAAGTCTTTTTGCAACATTAGGTATTCCTATACTGTCTTCATTTTGAGTAGTTATATCTGATTTTTCTATTAAATCATTAATCATTTTCAACCTTTTTTTCTCAATACCTTTTCCATTATCGATTATTTGGATATGAGCTCTATTTCCTTCATAAGGTTTTACTTGAAGTTTAATATATAAATAATTTGGATTTTTACTATCTACACCATGAAAAACAGCATTTTCTAAAAGAGGTTGTAATGATAATCTTGGAATTAAAATATCGCTTAGAGAATCTTGACATTCTATTGAAAAATCAAACGTGTAATCGTATCTAATTTGCATTATTACAAGATAGCTACGAAGTAATTCTATCTCTTTAGATAATTTAATCATAGAAGCTGTGCTTACCATGCTCTCTTTTAAAATGCTAGTTAGGGCAGAAACAATACTGGTGTTTTCTTCGTTTCTTCCTTCTTTAACAAGCTGCGGTAAGGTTTTTAATGTATTATGTAAGAAATGTGGATTAATCTGTGTGCGTAAAAATTTAACTTCTGCTTGAGTTTTTTCTTGCTCTTTTTTTATTAGACTTTCCATCATATTATCTATTTCACTAGACATTGAATCTATAGTTTTTTCTAATATTTGAATTTCATCTATAGAATCATCAAACTCTTCAACATTAGCATATCCACTTTTATCTATACTTTTTACTTTTTTAATTAGCTTATTAATAGGGATAATAATCGAATTTGATAAGAAGAACGCAAGAATAGATGATAAAATTAAGCAAAGAAGTACTACAATAAAAATCCCAATAAAAATTTGTTCAATTCCTACAACTAAACTTCTTTGGGGAATTGAAATTAAAAGTTTCCATGGAGTATTACTTATTTCTGATGAGATAATAATTTCATTACTATTTTGTGCATCATACTCTATGTATGAGCCCACTAATAAAGAATCACTACTATAAATTACATATCCATCATCATTTAATATGTATGATGTGTACTCTACTGGTACAATTTCATCAAGTTTATATTTTATATATTCGCTATCAAATCCAATTCTTAAAACACCAATTTTACCACCTGTGTAAACATTGGTGATATCACGAACAACATAAAAATTAGAGTTATTTTCTTCATTATCAAACATTTCACTACTATCAAAAAAAGAGTTGTTTAATTTTTCATAAGTTGAAAGCAAAAACCATTCTTCTTTTAATATTTCTTCTGGATTATATCCAAAGAAAAACTCTTGTGCTCCTGAGTAAAATATATTCCCATCTAATGTGCAAACAAAAGATTTAAATTCTATTGGATAATTATTAGCCTTTTGTGGCAAGTAGTTTTCTATAGCTTGTTTTTGCGAAAGTGTTTGCGAGTTATTTTCTATAGCTTCGTAATTTGAAATCATAGTTAAAAATTCTGAATTTGAGGAAACTTCATTAGCCGTGTATCTCATATCAGAAAAAATATACTCTAATTCATTAGAGATTAAATCTACGTTTAATATATATGAGTCTATCATTTTTTCTTTTGTGTCAGTTTGAAAAATATTATATATTACTACAGATAAGATAAAGACTGTAAAATAACTAACGCATAGCATAGACAAAAATATTTTCTTTTTAAAATGCATATTTTTAAACATAGTATCCCCTATTTATAAAAGTTATATTATCTTATAATATAACTATAATTTTTTCTTTTAACTAAACGAATTATATAAATATTGCTTTGTAATAATAAAAAAATATACATACTAATAAATAATATTTACATAGTAAGTATAACAATTTACATAGTTTATTTCAATGAAATTTCCAAAATGGCAAAATTTTATTATATCATGGCAAAATATTTATACCCTTTTAATGGTAATTTCACAATTTAGCTATAATTTATGTGTAAAAGGAATAAATTTTTATATCATTGTTTGATTTATTTTGTTACAATTAACATATTAAATTTAAAGAAGGAGTTAGATAATGTCGAAAAAACCTAATATACTTTGGATTTGTTCAGATCAACAGCGTCATGATTCTCTAGGTTGTTATGGAAATTCTGTAATAGAAACACCAAATCTTGATAACCTTGCTCAAAATGGCGTAGTTTTTGAAAATTGTTATGTTCAAAACCCAGTGTGTTCACCTAGTAGGGCAAGTTTTTTAAGTGGACGCTACCCTCATTTAACAAAATGTAGGCAAAATGGACAAATAATTGACGAAAAAGAAAAACTAGTTCCAAGATTACTAGCAGACAACGGTTATACTTGTGCTTTAGTTGGAAAACTTCATTTATCGCCAGCATCACCGACTGTTGCCCCTCAGCAAGAGGAACGCATTAATGATGGATATCATGTTTTTGAGTGGTCTCATGGACACGCACCAAAGCATCCCACTAATCAATATCACCGATGGTTAATGGAAAAAGGCGCTACATATGAAACAAAAGAACATCCAGACTGCGCATTCATTGAAAAAGGAATGCCTGAAGAGCATCATCAAACAACTTGGTGTGTAGAAAAGACAATGAGCTTTATTGAACAATGTAAATCACAAGATTCTCCATGGCTTTGCTCTGTGAATTTCTTTGATCCACATCCACCATTTGATCCACCAGAGGAATTTTTAAACAAATATCTTGCTAAATATGATGAAATTAGTCTTCCAAATTTTGTAGAAAATGAACTAGACAATAAACCTGAGTATCAAATGCTGCAACATTCAAAAAGCACTAGCACAAACTTAAAAAACATCAAAGAGCTTCCTGCTGATAGAATGACTGAGAAAGATCATAAACATGTAAAATCTGCTTATTATGGAATGGTTGATTTAATCGATAAACAAGTTGGAAGATTAGTAGATTATTTAAAACAAATAGGCGAATATGAAAACACTATAATAATCTATATGTCAGATCACGGCGAAATGCTTGGCGATCACGGATTATACTACAAAGGCTTAACGATGTATGAAGGGGCTGTTCATGTTCCTTTAATTGTTCATTATCCAGATAAATTAAAGGTTTCAAGATACACATCTCTTATGGAGATTATCGAGGTTGCACCTTCAATTTTAGAGGCTTGTGGCTTACCTATTTATGAGGGAATGCAAGCTGAATCTTTCTGGAGTGAACTTGTAACTGGTGAGCATTCACCTTCAAGAGATGTTTACTGCGAGTATTATAATTCACTTATCGATAATAACGGCAAAAACTATGGTACAATGTTAAGATCAGGCGATTATAAGCTGATTGTAAATCATGGAATTGAACTTGGAGAATTATATGATTTAAGCAGCGATAAAAACGAAACTGTTAATCTTTGGGACAACAAAGATTATCAATTAATAAAACTGGATTTAATGAAAAAAATGTGTGATAAAATTGCATTCACTTCATGCGATCCACTACCAAAAAGAATATCAAACTTTTAATTTACGGAGGAAAAAAATCATGTACAAAAAAATTATTGCTTTAATCCTTGCAAGTGCCCTTACTTTATCATTCGTTGGCTGTAGTTCAGATTCAGAAGCTGAAACTACTACAGAAGAAACAACAACAGAAACAACAGAAACAACAGAAATTGCTTATCCAGAAAAACCAATTGAGCTTATAGTTCCTTGGAATGCAGGCGGTGTAGCTGATCTTGCTGCAAGAATTATTGCAACAGTAGCTACTACAAACCTAGAACAACCAGTAGCAGTTGTTAACCAAGCTGGTGCAGCTGGTACACTTGCAGCTACTCAATACTTACAAGAAGATCCAGACGGATACAAACTATTATTATTATCAACTCCAGTAATCACAATGCAACCACATGCAAGAGACGTTGCTTATACTTGGGATGATTTTGAACCAGTAATTGGTCTTCAACAAATGGAACAATTTTTAATTACAAGTACTTCAAACGAAGACATTGATACTATTGAAGAATTAGCAGAAACAGCTAAAACTCGTACAATCTCATTTGGAACTAACGGACCTGGTGCTCCAGACCATATTTATGCAACAGCTCTTATGCAACATTTAGGTGTTGAATTCTCAATTGTTGTTTATGATGATGCTGTAAGTATTCAAAATGCTATTTTAGGCGGACATATTGATCTTGGCGTTGGTAACATGGGTAACTTTGAAGAGCACGTAAAATCTGGCGATTTAGCTATTTTAGGAACTTTCTCTGAAAGCGATATCGAACTTGCTGATATAGGCGTAATTAAAAGCTTATCATCACAAGGTATTGAAGTTGCAGGTTCTTTAACTTACTTTATAGTTGCAAGAGCTGGCACACCAGAAGAAGTTATTAACAAAATTTATGAAACATTTAACACAAGTTTATCAGATGCAACTTTCGTTGAATTTTTAGAAACTCGCGGTTTAACAGTTACAAATAGAAATCCTGAAGAATTAGGCGCTTATATCGAAGAAGAAATTGTAAAGGTTAATGCTTACTTCGAATAGTATTTCCATTTGAAAGGAGTCTTTATGTTTAAATTTAATGCAGGAGTATCAAAAGGAATTTTATTTTTACTAATTTCTATATTTGTACTCATTATCACACCATCTCAAGTTTCAGTTTTAGAAGGCGAAGCGATAAATTCGCGTTCGTTTCCTTATCTATTAGTTTATATAATGCTAATTAGCAGCGCTTTACTTATCATTCAAGGGCTTACTTCAAAGTCTAAAACATATTTTGAGTTCAGTGTAGAAAAAGCTAAAGAGTGGATTCCACCACTTACTGTATTTGCAATTATTTTAATATACACTATTGTTCTTCCAATGATTGGATTTATAATAAGTTCTATAATTGCTGCAAGTTTATTACTTTTACTTGTTAAATGCAAAAAAGTTACGTACTATATAATAAGCTATGTTTGTGTATTTGTAATATTCTGGATATTTACAGAATTTTTACTTGTTCCACTTCCATCGCTACTATTTTAAGAAGGAGGAACATTATGATTTTAGATGCTATTGTTAATCTATTTACAATAGAAAACTTTGTCTATATGAACATGGGCATGTTTTTAGGAATAATCTTTGGTGCTCTTCCAGGTCTTAACACGCCACTTGCCGTTGTATTATTTACACCTATGACATTTGGCATGAATCCTATTGCAGCTATGATGCTATTATTAGGACTTTACTGTGGAGGAACATACGGAGGTTCAGTTACAGCAATTTTAATCAATACACCAGGTACTCCAGCCGCTACTTGCACTAGTATAGATGGATACGCTCTAGCAAAAAAAGGGTTTGCAAAAAAAGCTCTTGAAATCGCACTTTACGCTTCAACAATCGGCGGTGTAATTAGTGGTCTTATTCTACTAGTTGCATCTCCAATTATAGCAGAGGCTACATTATGGTTTGGTCCTGCTGAGTATTTCTCAGTTGCTATGTTTGGCCTTAGTATTATCATAAGTGTTAGTGGTGAAGATATCTTTGGTGGTATTTGTGCTGGTTGCGTAGGCTTATTATTATCAACAGTTGGTATTGATACTTTTAGCGGTATGACTAGATACACTTTTGGTAGTATAAATGCTATGCAAGGCTTAGAAATGCTAGTATTGATGATTGGTATGTTCGCTGTTGCAGAAATCATGATTAAAGTTCGTGATATCTGCAAAAAGAATAAAATGTCAGTAGAAGAAAGAGCAACTAGCGTTTTTTCTGAAGTAGTTCAATCAAATGAAGGTATTTCTTTTGCAGAATTAAAACGCTGCTTTAAAATTATCGTTCGTTCAGCATTAACAGGCGTTGGTGTTGGTGCTGTTCCTGGAACAGGCGCTGCTATTGCATCATTCCTAAGCTATGATATAACAAAACGTTCAAGTGACAAGCCAGAAGAATTTGGCACAGGTATAATTGAAGGTGTTGCAGCACCTGAATCTGCAAACAACGGTGTTACCGGTGCAGCTATGATTCCACTATTAACATTAGGTATTCCTGGAGATACAGTTACAGCTGTTTTAATGGGTGCTTTAATGATTCACGGAATGGTACCAGGTCCAAACTTATTTGATGCAAGTGGGGCTGCTGTATACGCAATTATTTTAGGGTTTATCGTGATTCAATTCTTTATGTTAATTCAAGGTAAACTATTCTCAAAAGCATTTGCAAAACTTGCTTCAGTTTCAGATGTAATTTTAATTCCTATTATTTTACTATTCTGTACAGCTGGTACTTTCTCTATGAGAAATAGCGAATTCGACTTAGTTGTACTAGCAATATTTGGACTAGTAGGCTATGTAATGCAAAAATTAAAAATCCCTGGACTACCTTTAATTCTAGGTATGGTTTTAGGTAAGATGGTAGAGCAAAACTTTAGACGTGCAATGGTATTATCAGTAGGAACAGTTCCTATATTCTTTACAAGACCTATTAGTATAATATTCTTAACACTCGCTATCGGTTCAGTTATTTTAATGCTTTATAGAAACAATAAGAAAAAGGAAAAAGTATAGGAAGGTAGATTATGAAACAAGTATTACTAAACAATCCAAAAGAGCTAAAAACAATAGATGTTGATTTAAGCAACGTGCCACCAGGATGGTTATTAGTTAAAACACTTTGCTGTGGCGTTTGTGGAACAGACGCTCATAGCTACATGGGCGAAACAATATTCGGAAAAGTTTTCCCTTTCCATATTGGTCACGAAGTTTGTGGTCATGTTGAAAAAATAGGCAACGAAAAATCAGGCTTCAATGTAGACGATTTAGTTGTAATAAATCCATTTTTTACTTGTAATTCTTGCAAATCTTGTTTTGTAGATTTAAGTAACAACTGCGAAAATAAAACAACAATTGGTCTTAAAGGTCCTGGCGGATATTCTGAATATATTTTAGTTCCAGAAACAAGCACATATAAAGTTCGCAAAGATATGGATGTTCATAGATTATCTTTTGCTGAGCCATTAGCAAACATCGTTTTTGCTATGGAAAGAATTGATATTGATCATTCAAAATCAGTTTTAATTAACGGCGTTGGTGCTATTGGTCTTATGTTCTTACAATTAGTTGTTGGACAAAGCCCACTAAGTGTTACAGTTTGTGATTTTAATGAATCAAAACTTGAAAAAGCTATGAGCCTTGGCGCTACACGTTCTATTAATCCAAAAAAAGTGCAAGATAAAAATGAATACGATATTATAATCGACTGCACAGGTAGTACCGAATGTGTAGAACAATCTATTGATAAACTTGCATTTGGTGGTCTTTTAATGAACTTTGGTGTTTGCCCATCAGGATCAAAAATTTCAATTGACCCATTTGTTATGTATAGAAAAAATGCAACATATACATCATCTTTTGCTCTAAATAAAAGCTCAATGCAAAAAGCAGTAAATCTGCTTGAAGGAAATGTTTTTAATACTGATATATTAATCGATAGCATTGTTCCTGTATCAGAACTTGAAGTTTCACTTCTTAAAATGGCAAACGGCCAAACAAGTGGAAAAATTATTATAGATCAAAGACTTTAAAAATTAAAGGGACGCATTATTTTGCGTTCCCTTTTATGATAAAATTAGGAGGAATTTATGCTAGTACCTTTACGTCCTTTAATGGATGCTTGTGAAAAATATAATTATGCCCAAGGTGGGTTTAATGTTAATGCAGTTTGCCAAGCGAAAGCTGCAATTGAAGTTCATGAAATGTTCCGCTCTCCTGTTATACTACAAGGCGCAGACCTTGCAAACGGGTTTATGGGTGGAAAAGCTGATTTTATGAATGCAACTTTAGAAGATAAAATTATCGGTGCAAAAAATATTGGAAATGCTGTTAAAGCTTTTGCTGAAAAAAGCACAGTGCCTGTTGTTTTACACCTAGACCACGGAAGAGATTTTGAAAGTGTTAAAGCTGCTATAGATGGTGGCTACACATCAGTTATGATAGATGGCTCTTCCCTGCCTTTAAAAGAAAATATCGAACTTACTCGTGAAGTGGTTAAATATGCTCACGAAAGAGGCGTTACTGTTGAGGGTGAACTTGGAGTTTTAGCAGGTGTTGAAGATCATGTAAACCATGCAAACTCTACTTATACAAATCCTTTAGATGCAATTGAATTCTTTAAAAAGACTGAATGCGATTGTCTTGCAATTAGCTATGGCACAATGCACGGAGCTAGCAAAGGCAAAGACGTAAAACTGCGTCGTGAAATAGCTATTGCTATAAAAGAATGCATGTATAATGAAGGAATCCAAGGCACACTTGTTAGCCACGGCTCTTCTACAGTTCCAAAACATATTGTAAATGAAATTAATTTACTAGGTGGTAATATTACAAACGCATACGGAATTGCTTTAAGTGAGCTTAAAAGCGCTATTCCTTGTGGTATTAGAAAAATCAATGTTGACACAGATATAAGACTTGCTGTTACTAGAAATATGAAAGAATTATTTAATAATAATAAATATTTACAAAATAGTGATTCAGTTGGAAAAATATATGAGCTTTTAGAAAGCAAAAAAGAACAATTTGATCCAAGAGCATTTTTACCTCCTATAATGGACACTGTAATGTATGGAAATATTCCAACTAACGATGTTAGACTAATTACAGAATGCATAGAAAAAGGCGTAAAAGAAGTTGTTGGCATGCTAATCATTGAATTTGGAAGTTTTGGAAAAGCTCCACTTGTTGAGCGCAAAACATTAGAAGATATGGCTAAATTCTACAAAAGTAGGTAAACTATGGAAAATATATTAAATAAACTTAAAAATTCTAATTGCTCTGCACTTCTTGGCATTGATGGAATGGTTGATGAGGTGTGGGAAATTATAGAAAAAAGAAACAGCCCTACTGATGTTGTTAAAATGGAAAAACTTCTCTCGTTTGGGCAAGCTGTTACAGAGCGTGGAACTGGTGGAATAGCAAAAGAGCGATTATTAAAACGTCGTTCTTCTGGTGGCTTTGTGGCAAACACAGGGCGCGCAGTGGCAAAACTTGGTGTTAACAGCACATTTTTAGGAATGTTTGATCCTCTTGATAAAGTTTTTTATGAATTTAATGATATAGCAACTTTAATTCCTGTTGGGAGCCCTATTTATATGAATATTTTAGAGTTTTCTGATGGAAAAATAATGATGCCACACTTAAATGAACTTTTAAATTTAAAATGGGAAAATATCTCTTTAAAACTTGGCGAAGATAAATTAAAAGAAGTTTTTAATGTTGATATTGTTGGTGTTGGTTATTGGTCGAATTTATTTGATTTTGATAATATTTTACGAGAAATATGCACACTTGCTCTTGAAAACAAAAAAACTAAATATATTTTTCACGATTTTGCAAATTTAAATAAGCGTACTTTAGAAGCTCTTGGAGAAGCTATTGAAGTTTTAAAAAGAGAAAATAAACGAGTTCCTCAAATTTTAAGCTTAAATAAGCATGAAGGTATTTTACTTGCTAAATATTTAGGTTTTGAAATTCCTGAAAATCCTGAAGATTTCAAAGTTTTAGTTTCGAAAATGAGAGAAAAAATGGATATTCATGAATTTTTAGTTCACACAATTGATTTTTCTGTTATTGCAACAGAAAATGAATGCGAGATAACTTATCAAAAATTATGTGAAAAACCAACTAAAACTACAGGTGCTGGTGATACGTTTAACGGCTCATATATGGCTGCAAAGTTAGTTGAAGAAAATGCACAAAAAAGACTTGAATTTGCAAATGCAGTAGCTTATCACTATGTAGAAACAGGAGATATTAATCTTTAAAAATATTATATTATTGATAGATATTTATTTCAATCTAAAACTATAACATAATTTAATTTTACTAAATAAAAATGAGACTAGAAATAGCCTCATTTTTATTTTTTTAAACTACATTTATTTTTAAAGCAATTAAACTACTTCTTCAGTATAATATTCAAGTGTTGACTCTCCATGCATTGCCGACTGTACATTTTGTAATTTAATCACATCCCAGTTAATACTTGCATTAGGATAGTGATTATTTTTATAAAAAACAAATAGGATAAACTTATGTTTATACATAAATCTATCCTATTTACAGTTTCTATTTTCTTAAGCCAATACCCAAGACAAT